>CAZVKP010000153.1:1960-7412 GCA_964627635.1 uncultured Calditrichaceae bacterium
GTCGGGGCACTCCGGAATTCACCGGTGGCAAACCCGATGTCATCACCAGCACGTTCGGAAAAGCATTCGGGGTAAACGGTGGTGTTATCTGTGCCAGCGAAGCAATTATCGAAGCAGTGCGACAGAAGGCCGACACCTATATTTACTCAAATCCTCTGAGCGCAGCAGACTGTTCCGCTTCAGTCAAAGCCATTGATATCTGCGACAGTCAGGAAGGTCTGGATCGCCTTAAAAATCTCGAGAAACGCATTAAACAATTCCGCGACGGCCTCGCCGATTTGAGTTTGGAATCCATTCCCGGACCGCATCCGGTGGTGCCGGTTTTAGTCCGTGAAACCAAAAAGACCCACAAAATGGTTCAACATCTATACGATAACGGGGTATTAGTGGTTGGATTAACTTATCCGGTGGTTCCAAGAGGAGACGAAACCATGCGCTTCCAGATTAATGCGGCTCATACCGAAGCAGATGTGAATTACGTTTTAGAGGTATTGAAAAATTTTAAGGCTTGATTAAAGCATTTATTGAAGTCAGGCGCTCTGAGTGAAATCCAGAGCGCCTACTTGCCAATTCAAAAACACAATATTTTGAACAATGAATACTTATTAATTTCAATTTCCTACTTTTCTTTCTGGCTTCCATAATTTTGGATGGATTCACACACTTTCACTTCTTTTTTTAGGATTGGGGCAATTTTATCTGATTCCACTTCTAACTCGTAATGAGATTGGAGATTAACCCAAAACTGAGGTGAAATTTTGAAGTAGCGTCCCAATCGAAGTGCTGTATTCGCTGTAATTGCCCGAGTCCCATGAACAATTTCATTGATTCTTCTTGCAGGAACATTAATATCTTTCGCTAATCTATATTGTGAGATTCCCAATGGTTTCAGAAACTCTTCTAAAAGAATTTTCCCGGGATGAATCGATGGTATTTTTGTATTATTCATAACAGCTCATTAATAATGGTTGTTAAAAATCAGAATCCTTTAACGAATTCCAGCTTAAATGAAGAAAATCAGTTGTATCCTTAAAAACATTTTCAAATGCCAAAGTATCTTTTAAGATTGTGTCCCTAATTTTGTGTAAAAATTGGGTCAATATGTCCGCCGGGGCTGCAAAGATTTTCACGTTTAAAGCCCTCATAAAATTTATCGGTTGCTCAAAGTCTGTGCCCCCCAATCCTAATGCAATTTAGCCAATTCATTAGGACATTGGAGTCTTGTATTTTATGAGGAAAAGGTAACAATTCATTTGTTTCCTCCCATCGTTTTTTCAGAAAAATTAGATAGGGAGTGGTCTAAAACAAAACTTATTTTCTCAGTATTTACCTATTTATCGAGTTAAGATGTTCCTCATGTTAATATATTGCATATTCTATTTCATTTGCTTACTTTTATCCTAAAATTGTAATTTAGAAAATTAAAGGTAAAAAAGGTATAGAGGTTATGATTGACTTAAAAACTGTAAATCAAATTAAACGGGCATCCGTAGAAGAACGTCTCCAAATTATTGAACAAATTCTTCAATCTCTAAAAAAGGACATGAAACAGGAATCAAGAATTAAACAATCAAGATTCCAACCTTTTAAAGTTCGTAAATTCAGTTTGGGTCAGGAAGTTCATATGGATCGTGAAGAATTGTATTCCGAAAGAGGATTATGAGCATGTTTGCGATTGATACAAATGTTCTGGTCTATGCTCATAATGAAGATTCTGAATTCAACGATAAAGCCACTGTCTTTTTAGAAAAAGTTATGAATGAGCAAGATGAAAAAGGCAATCTAACGGTTTGTCTTCCTTCACAAGTTTTGACCGAATTCGTAAATGTTATTACTCACCAGAGATTGGTTAAACCCCTTTCGCTTCCCAAGGCAATATAGATAGTAAATGATTATAAAAAAGCAGATATCAGGATAATATACCAACGTGAAACCCAAATTCAATGGATAAGATATCTCATTTTAATTTTCATAAAACTTCTTTCTTGAAAAAGTATTTTCAATTACTTATATTTTTCACAAGCATAGTTAAGAACAGCAAATGGTGTATTAGCTGATTTTATAGATTTTATTTGCCACACTAAGGTTGGTAAGATAATGCCATGGGCGGGATCATTGTTAAAGGAGTTGCCAGTGGATGCGAACCCTCATATTAAAACTGACCCCTCATACGATCTCTGTCGATTGACTGGCAAATATGGCATTAAACCGAATTTTAAATAATAGAATAGGTTCAAAAAAAATAAAGAATTTGCAGTCGTCAATGTCAATCATAAATAAATACCTGTTTGTCTTCGGGGATCAATTTTGGCAGATATCAGAAGAAATATTTCAATATAATGAGCTGAAAATAGTAATAAAGTCCAAACTATAAACAGAATTAAGGAACTCATATGAAAAACTTCCGACATTTCTTTTCTATAATTGATTATCATTTTACTTCCGATTGCTTCTCTAATATAAAATTCTGTTAAAGTATCATAAATTAAGACACAACGAAAAACTTTTTGGGAGGAAAGCATGAAACGTCTGTCTGGAGTTATTTACCTATCTCACCTATTTATTTTTTCCATAATCATTATCATTCCCACAGAGATTTTTGCTCAATACATTCCCCGGTCGGAAAAAGGTGATCCGACAGCCCGGCGTATGAATGTTATGGATGCCAACGCAGTGCGTACAACTTTATTTAATTTTGGAATTAGCGGGCGCACAAAGGCAGTCCCCGATCAACTTCCGTTTGAATGGCCGCGTGGCACTCATCAATACTACATTGCGCAACTCGGTATGTTTATTGGTGGTGAGGTGGTCAATGTTTATGGCGATACCATTCATATTGTGGATGTCCCCACCTATCGGGAAAGTCCTGATGAGGAGAGTTGGAATTTTGAACCTGTGCCTGAATATCAAAATCTGAATGTCTCTGAATTTGCCAGGAGCGACGATCCGACTACCTGGCCTGACCAATGGCCGGATAAAATAAACGATCCTGACGACCCCGGTTGGCCTGGTTCCTGGAATAGTGTGTGGGGAAAAAATGTCTTCTTTGCAGATCAGGAATTTTATTATCATATGTCGGATGATCTGTATGACCGCTATGCATTTTACCCTGACAGCACAGATTCCACCAGGCGTGGATTAGGATTAGTGGTGAGTCAAAGGATTATGGAGTTCAAATTCTTCCAGGATGCAGTTTTCTATGTGAGCGATATATATAATGTCGGAACCACCGATATTTCCAGGTCTGCCCTGACATTTATGATAAGAAATATGGTGGGCGGTGATATATCTGATGATTTAATACAGTACAATCTAAAAAAGCGAATAATATATTTTTTAGATGCAGATGGGATCGGCGAGCCGGATTTATTTGGGGACGACACCGTCGGTGTAGTGGCGTTGGCATTCCTGCAAACTCCTTATCAAAATTTATCCCTCAAATCTGAGGAACAAAATATCACCAATATTCGCCGGGATCCAGCCGGAGGCATAAATTTCAATACGGTATCTGACTTAACCCTTTGGGACCGATATATGACCCCCGGACATTATAATCCAAAAAACCATTTAACTGGGGAATTTGATAGTTTTGCTTCTGTCTCTTATTTTCCATTACCTGGCGGCCGCTTTCAACGTCTTGTCTCAGCGATAATATTTGGGAAAGATACTGTAGACGTAAAACAAAAGCTTGATCAGATAAGAGCCGTCTTTCCGGATATTGTTTCAGGATCACCTGACCTTTCCGTTTCGATTTCCTCTCCAACAACCGGTCAATCCCTCTCAGCAGAATCCACTATTCAGTGGAATACACAAAACAGTGATACCTCGATTAGAGTGACAATTTTCCATAGCAGGGATGTGGGTGAACCTTATAGACCCATTGCCTGGGGTCTACCCAATACCGGCAGTTATTTATGGGATACCAACACTCAACCCGATGGCATTTTCAATAAAGTAAAAATCCTTGCAGTGGGAGATAGTACATTTGGGATGGTCTCCAGTGATAGTTTTTTTACCATAAATAATTCCGAACCTACCCCACCACAGATAATGTTAACTTCTCCACCGGCGGGGTCAATCTATCAAAATTCTCTGCCCATTGAATGGGTTGCAGGGGATGCTGATGAGGATTCAATTCAAATAAATTTGTCCTATTCTATTTCAGACAGCACATTCAACGATACAATAGTTAGCGGATTGTCCAATACCGGTTTCTATAACTGGAATATATCCGGATTACCCAATTCTGCTGCTTACAAATTAAAGGCAACAGCACATGATGGTCAGCTCTCCGGTATTGATACAATATCTTATTTAGAAATTTTTAATCCCCGTGACACTTTAAGCAGTACCGCCCAAACTGAGCGTCACACCATAGGTACCGGTTTAATTGAAGTGCACGTGGCAAATCCAACAGATTTGACCGGACATAATTACCGGGTAGAATTTAATGTGCCACCGGAAGGTCCAACCACTTATGATGTAATTGACGAAACTCAGGGATTACAGTTAATCACCGCCTCTTCACGGGTAAACGGAATCGCGGAAGGACCTCTTTTTGACGGCGTTAGACTGTATATTCAAAATGATAGCACCCGTTTAAATAATAAAACTTCGGGTTGGAATAATTCTCAAGTACATGATTTTAAATTTGAACAAGTTCATTTCTTATCAATAAAGGATGTTAGAGATCCGTCGGACTTTAGAGTAGAGTTTGGCAAGGTCGGTTTAGATACATCAAAAACATTCACACTTAAATTTTTGGAATTCCCTTCCAAACCGGTGAACTTTACAATCGAGAACCTTACCACAGGAGAACCACAGGATTTCGCTTTCATGGAAGTAGATGGCAATAACGGGCAGTTTACTATCGACCCAACCGATCAGGATCGATCGGATTGGATTGTGCTATTGAAAAAAATGGGTGCGGATTCATTGGCGCCTTCATGGAGTATTTTTCTGAGGACAACCAGTGGCAGCCGGCATCCTCAACCCGGTGATACGCTCTTCTTGAATCTTAAGAAAGCTTTTCAGGATAGTGATTACTACAATTTTGAGACGGTTCCTACATTACTAAAACAGACAACACAGCCAGAGAAAAATTTCATGTTGGATCACAATTACCCAAATCCATTTAATCCGGTTACAACTATTCGATTTCAAATTGGAAATGCAGAAATAGTGAAGCTTATTATTTATGACATATTGGGCCGTGAAATTAGAAACCTAATAGACGATGAGCTGACACCGGGTAATTATTCGGTGAAATGGAATGGATTAAACGAAAAGGGTTTACCGGTAGCCAGTGGTATCTATGTATATCAGCTAACGGCAGGAAATTTTAAGAAAACACGTAAGATGTTGTTACTCCGATAAGGAGAAGCTTATTTATGTAGATAGTGTCTGGACGAAAAGTAGCCTAAAACTGATAAAAATGCCATAAGAAATCATA
>CAZVKP010000154.1:0-7397 GCA_964627635.1 uncultured Calditrichaceae bacterium
CTGGCTACAGATCTCCTGAGTGAAATGTATGGGAAAAAAGAAGCGCGGCGGGGTGTATGGCTTGGATTTTTTGCTCTCATATTCATGTCGATCTCTATGCAGATCGCATTACAGTTTCAACCCCATCAAAGTGATTTTGCTCATGATTCACTTCAAACAATTTTCGGTTTTATTCCCAGAGTGGTAGTTGCCAGCATTATAGCTTATTTAATATCCCAGCATCACGATATATGGGCATTTCATTACTGGAAAAAGAAAACTAAAGATAAATATCTTTGGTTTCGAAATAATGCGTCCACCTGGGTGAGTCAGGCAGTGGATTCACTTGTTTTTGTAATGATAGCATTTTATGGGGTATTCGAAACTTCCATACTGCTTTCCATTCTTTTTACAACCTACGTTATTAAAATTTTAGTGGCACTGCTGGATACACCAATTTTATATGTGGGACGTTGGGTTTTAAATAAACACCGTGAAAAGTTCGGTTCCGATTTGAGCTAGTAAACAAATTAGAACCGTTTTTGACTTCCTTCAAACACGAGTCTGAAAATGAAAGATAAAAAAGAAGTTATTCAATTATTGGAAGAAATGGCAATCTTAATGGAATTAAGCGATGCAAATCCATTTAAAGTAAGAGCCTTTAGCAATGCTGCACGGACGTTGCAGGGCGTTTCCGATAGCGTGGAAAAGCTCATTGAAGAAGGGGGAATTTATAAAATAAAAGGCATCGGAAAAGGAATCGCCGAGGTCATTACAAATTTTGTAAAAACCGGTGAAGTAACGGAATTAAACACTTTACGTGAATCTATTCCGTCAGGTTTGGTAGACATGCTTAGAATTCCGGGAATGGGCCCGAAGAAAATTAAAGCGGTTTGGGAAAAATTAAATATTACCAATGTTGGAGAGTTGGAATATGCCTGTCAAGAGAATCGCCTTGTGGATTTAGATGGATTCGGTTTAAAAACCCAGCAGAAAATTTTAGCTGGAATCGAAGTCTTAAAAAAATATGCTGACCGACATTTGCTCTCTGGTGCATCCTCAGAAGCTGAGCAAATACATAAACACATCAAAAATTGGTCTGGTGTTCTTCGTTCGGAAATTGCCGGCAGTCTTCGCCGCTGGAAAGAGACGGTAAAAGATATAGATATTCTGGTGAGTGCAGATGAAGAAGATGCGGAATCCATTATGAATCATTTTGCTTCACTTCCCCAGGTTGAAAATGTTATCGCAAAGGGTATTACTAAAACCAGTGTATTATTAAAAAGTGGTATTAATGCAGATTTACGGTTGGTAAACGATCTTCAATTTCCGTATGCACTCCACCATTTTACCGGCTCAAAGGAACATAATGTCGCGATGCGCGAAATTGCCAGAAAACAGGATCTGAAAATGAATGAATACGGGCTGTTTCGCGGTGATGATGAGAATATTGCCTGTCCCTCAGAGACGGAAATTTTTGAAAACCTTGGAATGCAATTCATTCCGCCGGAATTGAGAGAAAATTATGGTGAAATTGAAGTGGCATTAAATCATGATATTCCCCAACTGATTGAACTGCAGGATTTGAAGGGCATGATCCACGTCCACACCCATTACAGCGATGGCGTGAATTCGGTGGAGGAAATGGCAAATGCTTGTCGGGAAAAAGGCTATCAATATTTAGTGATAAGCGACCACTCCAAAACTGCCTTTTATGCCAATGGTTTAACGGAAGAACGTATCATTCAACAGCATAAAGAAATTGATGAAGTGAATAATAAATTGAATGATTTTACCATTCTCAAAAGTATTGAAAGTGATATTTTACCGGACGGCAAACTCGATTATCCTGATGAGACATTGGCAAAATTTGATCTGGTGATTGGCAGTGTTCACTCCCGATTTAAAATGACTGAGGAAGAAGCAACTAACCGAATTTTAAAAGCAATGGAAAACCCTTTCCTTACCATCTTAGGTCATCCCACTGGAAGACTACTATTGGCACGGGAGGGTTATCCGGTAGATATGCATCAAATTATCGAGGCGGCTGTAGAATTAAATGTGGCACTTGAATTGAATGCAAATCCGCACCGGCTGGATATGGATTGGCGGTTATTGAAATACGCAAAGGAAAAAGGGGTAAAAATTAGTATTAATCCGGATGCTCATCGAATCGAAGGATTGGATGAGATGCGATACGGAATCGGAATTGCCAGGAAAGGCTGGTTATCCCGTGAAGATGTATTCAATTGTATGACAGCAAATAAGGTAGTTGAATTCGCTAAAAACAGGCGAAAATAATACATAGTTTTATATTAATAGCCTATTTATTCAGTTATAAAATCAATCTGATTATAATATTGAATCTCAAACATCGAATGACGAATATTGATTTTAAATATTAGTTGAACTCATCTTCTTCTCTGTCGATTTTTTGCAGTCTCTATACTTTTAACAAAAATCGATATTAGTTCATTACACTCGTTTATATCAGGGTTCAAAGTTTCAGGGGGATTAATCAGTGGTTTTAGCTGAACGATTTTAAGACATATTCGTGTCTCCCTAAGCTCCTTCAAAATTACCTTCATCTTATGAATAAAGTCCCTTTGAGATTCAGCACTTGAACTTCTCCATAATTAAAGGCTGGTGAAGTTCCACACCTAACCAGCCACATGATTGCCCGCTCTCGAATTAGACAACATTTCAGATATTGCAATCATCTTTACTGCAAACTTTATTAGCCTGTCTTCTAAATCAAATTTTCTTAAGTTTGACATTCAATATTTTATTATTCAATATTCATGATTTATTTATTTTGTCTAAACTGACAGTAGCCAGAGTGTGCCAATCTAAATTTTCAACAATGCAATTATAATTTCTTATAAAATCAATATCATGAAATTGAAAGAATTTAAAATTGTATATTGACGATATAAAATAGATATTTTTGAACAATTCAATCCAATTTAAAATTTTTACTCGCCATATCTGCGATTTTTTCGCCAATACTGATACATGCTGTTGCCGCCGGAGAAGGTGCATTCAACACATGCACCATATTTTCCGCTTCCACAATTCGAAAATCATCCACCAAAGCGCCGGTTGACTCCAGTGCCTGTGCACGTACTCCGGCTCCTGAAGCATGCACATCATTATATTCCAGTTCGGGAATTAATTTTTGTAAGGCTTTCACAAAGGCTCCCTTAAAAAATGACCGGTACATCTCGCCCATACCGGTTTTTCCAAATTTGAACGCTAAAATCCAGAATCCACCATAGGTAAATGTATCCAGCGTATCTTTCAAGGAAAAGCTCCACTTTGTATAACCTTCTCTTTTAAACGCCAGCACTGCATTGGGTCCTGCCTCAACACCACCGTGAATCATTCTGGTAAAATGAACACCCAAAAACGGAAATGCAGGGTCAGGTACCGGATAGATCAGATTTTTTATTAAATCCTGCCGTTCCTGCACTAACTCATAATATTCTCCCCTGAAAGGAACTATTTTCAAACCTGGTTCAACTCCACACATTTTTGCTACCCTATCTGATTGTAAACCAGCGCAGTTCACCAGATTTTTACAGCGGATACTACCCTGAGTGGTTTCCAAAATTATGCCTTCATTATCCTTATTAAATCCGATTACCCGGGCATTTGTTTTCACCTCTCCCTTATTCTCCTGTACAACCTCAGTAAATTTTTTCGTCACCTCATAATAATCCACAATACCGGTTTCAGGCACATGTAACCCTTCAATGCCTGCCACATGAGGCTCATACTCTTTTATTTCCTCCTGTGTGAGTCGTTTGATACCCACCAATCCATTTTCATTGCCACGTCTTTCAAGCTCCCGCAGATTCGGGATTTCGTCTTCGTTGGTGGCGACTACCAACTTACCGCACTGTTCATGCGGTATGTCATGTTGTTGGCAAAACTCATATAGTGCTTTTCGTCCCGTTACACAATTATTTGCTTTTAAGGAACCTGGTTTGTAATACAAGCCGGAATGGATCACCCCGGAATTATTACCGGTTTGGTGAGCCGCTAATTTTTCTTCGGCTTCTAAAATGATGATGGAAAGGTTGTTTTTTTGGGATAAAGCCATGGCAGTTGCGGTACCGACAATACCACCACCAATAACGGCAATATCGTATTGTTTTGTGTTCATGGGATTCTCCTCTCTAATCGCAATATTTTATTTATTTGAATTATGAAAATTATCCCGTTGTATCATTTATATAAAAATATTATGCTTAAATCATCCCACCCTGTTTAAAAATAAACATGAAGCCACACAATAATGTTGAAATTAATTTAAAGCGTTGAGATGAAAATTCAAATGAAATTCTGCAATGAAATGTGAAATTAATGCAAGATATACACCGGATCTACCTTTACCCTGCTATTATTAATAATTCCGCTTTTTTCTTGTAAATGTATTCCTGATTATTTATCTTTTTTCAGACCTTATTCTAAAAGTTACGGGAAAATGGAATTGCACTAATATAATTTTGAGAACATGGTTTCGAACAGCACAGGCATTAGGTTATAAAATAAGATTTTTGAAAAAAAGAGGATTTCCAAATTACCTGGAGCAGAGCAAAGAAATAACTTCCCTAAGATTTTACAATATTAGAAAACTTTTTCTAATGTTAAAAAAAAGAGACCGAAATATTGTATGTCTAAACTATATGTCAGAGCAAAAGGAAAAATACATCCTTCTTGCTCGAGTGAGTAGTTTACCAAATTATTTTTCTTATCAAATTTAAAAGGATTAAAATGAAAAAAAAGTTGCTAATTTTATTGATTACATTTTTCGTATCAATTACTGTTTACAGCTTTAGCCGGGAACGATTTTCGCAGTATCCACAAACAGAAATTGCAAATGAACACGTGACCATGAAACTTTTCCTGCCTGATCCTGAACATGGATTTTACAGGGCTACACGCTTTGATTGGTCGGGCATCATTTCAAGTTTAAAATACAAGGAGCATGAATATTTTGGATACTGGAAAGAAAAACACGATCCGAATTATCATGAAGATATCAGCGGACCTGCTGAATCATATCACGCACCCGGATTAGGTTTTAATGATAGTACCTTTGAGGGCAAATTTATAAGAATTGGTGTGGGGATTTTATATAGTAAGACAAATAAGAAGTATGAATGGAATAAAACTTATGAAATAATTGATCATGGTAGTTGGGAAATAGAACAAGGCAATGACTGGATTCAGTTTAAACATACTGTAAAAAGTGACTTTGGTTATGAATATATTTATATAAAAAAAATTGATTTAAAATCTGATGAACCAGGTTTTACGATAACACATATTCTAAAAAATACGGGTGACAAGAGAATAGAAACCGACCAGTATAATCATAATTTTTTTATTATCGACGGAGAAAATTCAGGACCCGCTATTAGTATAGAATTCCCGTTTGATATCACAACAGACAGTGACTTGAAAGACTTAGTTGAAATAAAAGGTAATCGACTAATCTTTGTCGATAGTCTCAGTTCAAAAGAGTATGTTTGGTTAGCATTAGAAGGCTTTAGTGAAAATATACAGGATCATGAGGTGATTGTAAAAAATCAAAAGACCAAAGCAGGGGTTAATTTTAAGGTCGATCAGCCATTGATCCGTATGGTGTTCTGGGCCTGTAAAACAACCTATTGTCCGGAAAACTTTATAAACATTTTAGTTGAACCTGGTGAAAGTGAAAAATGGATTTCAGATTATACGCTGTTTGCTGAATAGTCTAATTGTAGCCTCATGGGTTTAATGCTCTAACCCTTTGCTTTACCTGACGGCAACAGCCGGGTGGATTAGCAAATTTTGGCGGTAATAGCACAAGCCGTTGATTAAAAAATTTTATTCCTATGATATTGCTGCGGATGAGCATGTGCGTTAATAAATGGATGAAATTAATTAAATTACAGTTATATGAAGTTGATGACTACTCAAGCTTATAGCTCACTGCAATCCCATCCCGGATGGGCAGAATCGACGACATAATTCCGGATGTCTGATAGATTAAACGGTTGTATTCCCGGATGCCATTTGTGCCAGCATCATCCACTGTTCCATCCGCTACCTTTCCGTGCCACAACACATTATCGGTAATTAAAACCCCATTTTTTGAAAGATGGGTCATTGCCAGGTGAAATGCGTCCGGATATTCATGTTTATCAATATCATTCATGATAAGATCATATTCACCGCTTATGGTTTTGAGAATTTCCCGAGCATCCCCCTGATGAAACTTTACCCTGGTATCGAATCCTGCTTGTTTCATCCACTTTTGGCCGCGTTCGATGTTTTCATCACTTCTCTCTGTACAAATGATATTGGTTTCTGACGATCCCAGCGCAAACCAATATGCAGAATAACCGAATCCTGAACCCAATTCGAAAATCATTTTTGGTTTCTTTAACGCAGCAATTTGATAGAGAAAATATCCCACTTGAGGACCAACGATGGGAAAGCTGGTTTCTGTTGCATACTCTTCCATTTCCAGCAAAATATCATCGCGTTCTGGGAGTAGATTATCGAGATAAGAATTTATACCATTTACAAAAATACCATCCATAGGATCACCAATTTTTTATTTTAAACATTAATTTTGCTTTGAAACAAAACGGTAAATTTTACCGTCAAATGCAGTAAAATATAATCCATTTTTTGCATCCACACCAAATGAAGCGATGTTAAGATTACTGTCTAACAGTAATTGATTTTGAACATTTTCCGGACCATTATAGCGCAACGACCAAATACGCCCCGATACATAATCCGCATAAATGTAAGCGCCAAATAATTCCGGAACGGCTTCTCCCCGATACACATATCCACCTGTTATGGACTGACCGACATCATGACTGTATTCCCAAACCGGATTAACTAAATTTAAAGTATCTGATCCTGGAAATGGTTCGAAAGGATGAGTCCCCTCCATAATATTCCATCCATAATTTTTACCTTTTTTAATGATATCAATCTCTTCCCAGGCGTTTTGTCCTACATCGCCTGCCCAAAGACGATTGGTGGGTAAATCGAAACTAAATCGCCACACATTTCTCAGTCCGTAGGCAAAAATCTCTTCGCGGAATCCTTCCTGGTTGCCGGCAAAAGGATTATCAGACGGAATTGCATAAGCCTTTCCATTTGCAGTATTATCTACATCAATTCTTAATATGGCACCCAACAGCGTTTTCAGATTCTGTGCGTTATCCTGCGGATCCCCTCCTGCGCCTCCGTCACCAAGAGATATATACAGGTAACTGTCCGGTCCAAACACAATTTGACC
The DNA here is from genome assembly GCA_964627635.1 of uncultured Calditrichaceae bacterium. GTDB lineage: Bacteria > Calditrichota > Calditrichia > RBG-13-44-9 > RBG-13-44-9 > CAZVKP01. The sequence goes on from CAZVKP010000154.1 coordinate 7,292, forward strand.
ACCATTATGATTGCTATACGGTTGTGATACTTCGAGTATCACCCTTTCGCTGGTTTTGTCTGCCTGATTGGAATCGTCCTGTGCAACCGTATATCGGGCAATCACA
>CAZVKP010000155.1:0-7389 GCA_964627635.1 uncultured Calditrichaceae bacterium
TAATTAAAGAATATTCTGTGTCTGATCAATCAGGAAAATCTCCGACAAAACAGGAGGAATTTTGCTGCCTGTATGTAAGGATTGTATCGGCTAAAATAAGTGAAGGTAAAATGGACGAGTTTAAACGCTTGTACTCAGAAATCATTCTTCCAACACTTAAAAACACCAAAGGCTGTAAATATGCATACTTAACAGAAAGTCTGCAGGAAAGAAACCAGATTATATCCCTCACCATTTGGGACAGTAAAGAGAATGCGGATCATTACGAAAAAGGTGGAAAATTTCAGGAATTAACCGACAAGGTTAAACATACTTTTTCCGATTTATACCAATGGAAAATGGCGTTGGAACAGGAATTTGGAGGGCGTACCAAGAGCAGTGAAGATCTAAAACTCAGTCATTATAATATGGTTACCGGACGAAGTTTTAATTGAAAAAACCAGATAATTTCAATATTTAATTCCATATCCGTTTTAAAGGATCAATTATTATTTGAAAATAAAACCTATGTAAATTACTTATGATTGGCAAACAAATACTACATTATCCGTCAAAAGCCGGACCCGGCTACTGCCGGACAAAATCCTCGAAAAGCTTGGCGAAGGTGGAATGGGTGACGTCTATAAAGCTCATGATACAAAACTCAAGCGTGAGGTTGCCATTAAATTCCTACCAAAACATATCGCCGCCAACGAAGAAGAACGGGAACGCTTCAAAATCGAGGCGCAGGCAGCAGCGTCGGCGAATCATCCTAATATTGCCACAATTCACTCGATCGAAGAATCTGAGGACCAAATGTTTATCGTGATGGAATATATTGAAGGGAAAGAGTTGAAGGTTTTAATTCATAAAATCCCCCTCGATTCCCCTTTGAAAAAGAGGGAAAGTAAGCAGTTCCCACCTTACGTAAAGTGTACAGACTTGGAAGATTGGCGAGACGCTGCACTCATCTGGATCACAGTGGATCCGGGATGTGATAGTCTTCGAAGAGATAAGAGATTTTTGGTTCTTTTAAATCGCATGGATTTAACATCACAAATTGGTAAAAATACACAGGGAGAAAATTACAGCTTTCAGGAAATTGTGCACAAAAAAGTGCTCGCATTTTCCCAACAAGATTTTACCGGAATAGCATGTTTCTTAAAAAGTTAATGTCTAGAGTATCTAAAAAATTTGGCAGTCATTTGCATATGGAAATTTCAAACAGAAAGTCTTCCACATATCGGCTGGGGAACAACCTTAATCTCAAAATTGACTATCTCACAATAAAAAGTGTGCCTTTACAAAGAGATAAAACTTTTCGAATAACTCCATTTTTACCAAACACATTCCGATTAAATTTTCTTCTTAGAATTTGCTAAATTGAGAATCGCTGTTTTTTGCGATAAGTCTAAATGGAGATATTTAAATGGTAAAGGCACAGTTTTGGCAGTATATTAATAATGATTCGAATTGATTATATTTAAATTCAAACATTGTCCGTCACTTAATAGTCTTTGCTTAAATGTAATTGAGAAATTGATGAATTCTGTCCTTAGAATTTACATTTTGCTTTTCATTATCACATTTCAGTTATTGCTCCTAAATGGACGATCTGAAGATATTCGCTTTAAACACCTCACTATTGATAACGGGCTGTCTCAAAGCGCGGTCTTCTCTATTTTACAGGACAAACAGGGTTTTATGTGGTTTGGCAGCAAAGATGGACTTAACCGGTATGATGGATATGAATTCAAAGTTTTTCTTCACAATGCATTTGATTCAAGTTCGATCTCTGCAAATTATATTACATCCCTTTTTGAGGATAGACAGGGCTGGCTTTGGATAGGTACCAAGGACGGTGGTCTAAATAAATACTATCCTGAAACTGAAACATTTCAGCGGATTCCCCTGGTTTCTGCAAATCCCCAGGATTCTTTAGTCAGACAGATTAATGCCATCATTGAAGATTTTGATGGAAATATATGGATCGGGACGCAACAAAATGGATTGTTCTGTATCCCGAACCAAGGGACAAGAGCACCCAACAAAAACAGTCATATCCAATTTTTGAAAAATCCGAATTTTGATAAAAGCATCAGCAATAATACCGTTAACACTTTGGAGGTGGATTCCGGAGGTTTCTTGTGGATTGGAACAGACAGTGGATTGGACATACTTGATACGAAAAACGATACCGTTTATTTTGACCATGTTACCATAGTGACTAAAAATCCCAAAGCCCCTGTAAGTCCTAAAGACAGCAGTGTTACAGCTATTTTCGAAGATAGTAAGAGGACTTTATGGTTAGGTACCACCAGTGGTATTGGCAAGTTTGATCTAAAAAATAAAAAGCTAGAATTTTTCCCTCATCATTATGAAATATATCGTTATGGCTGGGGGCAGGTCAAAGATATTGTGGAGGATCAGGAGGGTAATTTGTGGTTAGCCACACCCGGCGAATTGATGCGATTCGATCCTGAAAAGAAAAAATACGACTATTTCCGTCATGATCCATTCCAAGCGCAGAGCATTAGTTATAACGGTGTTTCGAGTTTATACTGGGATCGTTCGTCCGATCTTTTTTGGGTGGGTACCCCCGGAGCCGGTATTAATGTGTACGATCCCAAAGCACGGCGTTTTTCCACATTAGTGCGTAAGGCTGACCCATCGTCAAGGATCTCGGGTTTCAGTGTTCGTTCAGTGCTGGAAGACAATCAGGGTACTGTGTGGGTCAGTACCGATGTATTATATAGATGGAATCGTCGGTCGGGAGAAGTAAAAAGCTTTGAAACCAGCTCTGATAGACTCTACGATTTTGGGAATACCGGCATCTGGTCAATGATACAATCAACCGGTGGCGAAATATGGTGTGCCACATCCGAGGGGCTTTTTTCCTACTATCCACAAACGGAAAGCACCAAACTATATAAGTATAACCCGGCGAACAGTTCTGGACTACGCCAGAAGTCAGTCTTTGCTGTATTCGAAGATCGCGCCGGAAAAATCTGGATTGCATCTGAAAATTACCTGAGCCGCCTCGATGATATTGAACATGGTCGGTTTCGCCATTATCGCTACAATAAAATCCCGGCACAGAACGAAATTATGCGACCGGTAATTTACCAGGATGAAAAAGGGGGATTCTGGCTGGGCACGAAAAATGGTTTACTAAAATTTGATCCTTCCACAGGCTCCTTCTTCACATATCGCAACAATCCGGCTCAGCCGACCAGTTTAAACCATAATTCCATTAAATCAATTTGTCCGGATCCCCGGCAACCGGATAAAATTCTCTGGTTGGGCACCGACGGCGGTGGTCTCAATCGCTTTGATATTGAGGCAAACACTTTTACTCATATCACTGAAAAAAACGGTTTACCCAACAATGTAGTTTATGGTATTCTACCCGATAATGATGGCAATTTATGGATGAGTACTAATAAAGGATTGTCATGCTACAATCCGGTTTCCGGGAAGTTCAAAAATTATGACGTGTATGATGGTCTGCAAAGCAACGAGTTCAACAACGGGGCGTACTATCGCACCAAAACAGGCGAAATGTTTTTTGGTGGAATTAAAGGATTGAATTATTTCAATCCATGGGAAGTGAAAGATAATCCTCACATTCCCGAAATCGTCATTACAGGACTAAAACTGAAGAACCAGAGCATTTCACATAAAACAAAGGATTCGGTTTTAAAGGAACCTATATCACAAACAAAACATCTGACCCTTAGTCACCACGAAAACATAATTACCTTTGAATTTGCAGCGCTGGATTATTCCGTTCCAGAAAAAAACCAGTTTTCTTATAAACTGGAAAATTTCAGCCGGAACTGGATATTTTCGGAAAGAGACCGATCTGCTACCTACACAAATCTTCCGGCGGGAGATTATATGTTCCGAGTGAGAGGCTCAAATAATGATGGCGTGTGGAATATGGAAGGCACTTCCCTAAAACTTACAATAATGCCGCCGTGGTGGGAGACCTGGTGGGCTTACTCACTGTATGCGATTGCTTTAATTTTAGTGCTTTTTAGCATACGACGATTCGAACTAAGCCGTATTCAGCTCAAAAGCCGGATAAAAATCGGACAGATCGAATCTAATAAACTCAAAGAACTGGATCATCTAAAATCCCGCTTTTTTGCTAATATATCTCATGAATTTCGGACACCACTTACTTTAATTCTTGGACAAATAAAAAGTGTCATGACTTCAAGAATAGATATGGAAGAAAAAGGTAAACTCCAGGTTGCATTAAGAAACAGTCGTCGCTTATTGGATCTCATTAATCAGCTTTTGGATCTTTCCAAACTGGAGGCGGGCAGTCTGAAATTAAAAGCCGAATGCGGTAACCTGGTGTCTTTTGCCAAAAATCTGTTTTATTCATTCGATTCGTTGGCAAAACAGAAAAACATAACTCTTCACTTTAAATGCGAATGGAAAGAAATCCCGGTATTCTTTGAAGCGGATAAAATGGAAAAGGTGTTTTACAATATAATTTCTAACGCACTGAAGTTCACACCGAACGGGGGACGGATTGAGGTGGAAGTGTATCGGGAAATAATCGGGGAAACTGAAAACCCGAGACGGGGAGAAATAGTGCCGCTGTCCGGTTCTCCGGATTCCCCATTTTCAGGCGCGCCCGATTTAAACACAGGAGAATACGTTCAATTCAAAATCAGGGATAACGGCATTGGAATCGCTGCCGATCAAGTTCCCCACATTTTCGACCATTTCTACCAGGTGGATAATTCCCATACCAGAGACCATCAAGGCAGCGGCATCGGCCTGGCATTAACCAAAGAATTGGTTGAGTTGCATCATGGACAAATTTCGGTGAACAGCAAAGAAGGCATCGGTACCGAATTCATTATTTACTTACCGATAAGCGACACTCAAACTCAAGTGGAAGCAAAACCTAAACCTGCAAATGCAGCTCCACAAATACATACTCACAGTTGGCAAAATGAGGAGAGTATAAATAAGCAATTAGACAGAATCCATTATCGGAGACCGGCTAAACATCCCCTGGAAATTATCCTTATTATAGAAGATAACTCAGATGTCCGGGGATACATTCACGAACTGTTGGAAATGGAATATCGCATAATTGAAGCAGATAACGGTAAAATCGGAATAGACAAAGCCCGACAATTCATTCCCGATCTTATAATCACCGATGTAATGATGCCCCGGATGCACGGATATGAATTTTGTCGTCAGATTCGATCAGATGAAAAGACCAGTCACATTCCTATCATTATACTTACCGCGAAAGCCGCCCTGGGGGATAAGATTGAAGGTTTGGAAACCGGGGCAGACGATTACCTGACCAAACCGTTCAGTGCCAAAGAATTGCAGGTGCGGGTTAAAAATTTACTCCTGCAGCGGAAGCAATTGCAAGAACGTTTCCGGAAGACAACCGATATTAAACCGTCAGAGGTTTCGGCAAGACCGATTGATCAGGTATTTTTAGAAAAAACTATTAAGATCATCGAATCCCACTTTGAATACGAACAGTTTGCAGTTGAAAAACTTGCTGATAAAATGAACATAAGTGTCTCTCAACTTAACCGAAAACTGAATGCACTTGTAGGACAACCTGCCGGCCAATTAGTACGGTCGCTTCGCCTTCAGCGTGCTGCGGATCTTTTAAAGAAAAATGCGGGAACGGTTGCAGAAATCTGCTATCTGGTAGGTTTTAATGATCAAGCCTATTTTTCGCGTTCATTCAAAAAGCAATTTGGTTATACGCCATCGGCATACAGAAAAGGTTAAATTAAACTACCAGTAGCTAAATTTGAGCTATCGATCCGCCCAAGCAGAAACATGCGCAATAATGACAAATCTATGCGCAATATAAACAAGAATTACCTTTAACTGCTAACCTATATTACTACTTCATACATGAGAGACTTGTTTTTCCTGAAGAATTTGTTAAGGAACCTTTTAATGAGGAAAAAACATTTTTGTTTATTAATTCTCGGCTGTGTCTGGATGTTTAGTTTTAGCTTCGCCCAGATGCGTAATGAAACCGGACAACCATTTATCTCAAACTACAGTCCCAAAGATTACGGTGCACATCCGCAAAACTGGTCAATCGTGCAGGACAAACGCGGTATTATGTATTTCGCCAACGGAACCGGAATTCTGCAATACGACGGAATTAGCTGGCGGCTTATCCCAAGCCCGAATAACGCATATGTCCAATCCCTGACTATCGACCAGGAACGGGAAACGATTTATGTGGGCGGCCAAGGAAACCTGGGTTATTTGAGTACAGATTCACTGGGGCGGATGCAATATATCTCGCTTTTGGACCACATTCCCCAAGCAGACCGGGTTTTTGTGAATATATGGAACACCTTTGTTACACGAGACGGCGTTTATTTTCAGGGATTTAACCGGATATTCCGCTGGACTGGAAAGAAGATGAAAGTATGGAAAACCGATTTACGTTTTCTTTCTTCCTTTTGGGTAAACAATACTTACTACGTACACCAGAACAATGCCGGTCTAAAACAAATGGTGGGCGATTCCCTGCTGTTGGTGCCTGGCGGAAGCCGGTTTGCCGAAGAACGAATCGATGCGATTCTAACCTTTGATTCCAAAAAAATATTGATCATTACCCGAAACAGCGGCCTGTTTTTATACGATGGCACCAACTACGATACATTCAAGACTGAAGCCGAAGCCTTCCTGAAAGAGAATCAGACTTTTGCCGGAGCGGTATTGCCGGACGGAACGTTTGCCATCGCTACCATGCGTGGCGGGGTTGTGATTATCGACAGAATGGGTAAGGCAATACAGTATTTGAACGAAGAATCAGGGCTGTTGGATAACTTTGTGCGCTACATTTACTCGGACCGGCACGGCTCACTTTGGCTGGCGCTGGACAGCGGAATTGCGAGAATAGAAACACCTTCCCCACTTTCTCTCTATGACAAACAATCCGGGCTGGATAGTTATGTGGTGTATATCCACCGGCACCGGGGCACATTATACATGGCTACCGGACTGGGCGTTTTTTATCTGGATGCTAACCGGCGGAAATTTCAGCATGTGGCAGGTCTTGTTTCGCGGAGCTGGGCACTGGTGTCGGTGGGGAGTGAATTGCTGGTTGCCACCGATGACGGAATCTTTTCCATTAAAAACAACCGGGCAAGCGTTGTTAAACAATCCCGCGGTGAATCTTTCAGGGCATACTCTCTCCATCAGTCGCAGCAGAATCCAAACCGGGTCTTTGTCGGGCTGATAGACGGTCTGGCATCTTTACGTTACGATGGCAAAAATTGGATTGACGAAGGCAGAATAGTTGGCGTGATCGAATCTATTCGAAATTTCGCCGAAAATGAAAATGGCGAATTATGGCTGGGAATTCAATCAAAAGGGATTATCTTC
>CAZVKP010000156.1:0-7317 GCA_964627635.1 uncultured Calditrichaceae bacterium
CTTATTATTACCTTTCATATTTCTCCGATTCTACTCCGACATTGATAAAATTGATGGAGTCCTCTTACTTTAAGCACATTCCATACAAATGAAAATTCTAAATTAATTTAATGAATTCGTTCATTTCCCGGATAAAAAACTTTACCGTTTCCGGAAATACTCAAATCTTTACCCAATAACATTTGCACTGTCACCGCTTTTACATCTTCCAAACCGACAGATTCCATTCCTATCATCAGAAACCTGTCGATTATTTGGTCTAATTGCATCGGTGATAAGAGACCCAAATTCTGCATTTGAATTAAAAAACCATATGCTTCATTACTGAAAACCCGTTGCTCAAAATTGCTAAGCAAACGCAAGTTTCTTTTTTCTTTGGCAGCAATATTTCCTGGAGAAACCGGGACATTATCTGTATCCATAAAATCCACAATCCACTCCACTGCCTCCTGTATGTCCCTCTCAGTATAGCCTTTTTCTAGTAATTTTTTAGAAATCTTATCTAAATCCGGCAAAAATGGTTCTTGTATTTCACTAATTTCCGTGATGAGAAGTTCAATAATTTCGATAATCTTCTGTTGCATTATATTCCGATTTTAGTCTACTGCAAATTTAAGGAATTGACTTATTAAGTCAAATCCTTTTTCGTGAAACCATGGTTATAAAACAAAAATAACGAACTAATATATTGTAATCATATTACTTATAACATGTATAACATTTTTTATTTATCTTTGAACAAATTTTAATATTTTTTATATTTGTCAAAAATGTGAGGTATCACAATGCAACGTAGAGATTTTTTAAAAGTTTCACTTTTCGCTGGTAGCAGTGCCTTTTTATTTGGTAATCTCACCACATCATTTGCACAGAAAACCGATTTACCGGATGCTGTTTGGGTCACCGGAGGAGAACCTAAACAACTTTTGAATACCGCACTTGATAGCTTTGGTGGAATGAAACAATTTATCAGTAAAGGGGATGTAGTAGTTATAAAACCAAATATTGGTTGGGACCGTGCACCACAATTTGCAGCCAATACAAACCCTCATTTAGTGGGTGCGACCATTGAGGCTTGCTTTGATGCCGGCGCTTCAAAAGTAAAAATATTTGACCGAACTTGTAATAACCCCAGAAGATGCTACCGAAACAGCGAAATTGAATCTATCAGTGAAAAATTCGGAGCTGAGGTTACACAAATACGGGATTACAAATTCACCGATGTGAGATTTCCTGAAGGCGAACTGATAAAAAATTGGCCCATTTATAAAGAATATTTGGATGCCGATAAAGTTATCAACATACCCATAGCAAAGCATCACTCCATGGCAGGAATAACCGTGGGATTAAAAAATTTAATGGGAGTAATGGGTGGAAATCGCGGCAGTATTCATAATCATTTTGATAAAAAATTAATCGATATAGATAGCCAAATTTTACCAACTTTAACCATTGTTGATGCTTACCGTATTTTACTCCGTAATGGTCCGGTGGGTGGCAATTTGAATGATGTTAAATTAACAAAAACACTTATTATGAGTCCGTGTACGGTTACCGCAGACTATTTGTCACTTGATCTATTCGATGATTTACAATTGGAACAAGTTTCTTATATCAAAGAGGCATATCGGAGAGGTCTCAATCGATATGAACCTGAGAAACTAAATCTGAAGAAGATATCGCTGAGCTAATATGGTTAAATTACGTAAACTTTTTCAAATAGCCTTTTTACTGTTCTTTGTTCTGTTATTTTTACGAGCCAGGTATCCCTACGAAGTCAAACTTCAGAGTGATTTAATGTTGCGGTTTTCACCGCTTGCGCCTCTATTTTATTTTATTGATACCCTAAGTCTGCCACTCTTTTTTTGGCCTGCCATCATCATTATCGTATTAACCATTTTTCTGGGACGCTTCTTTTGTGGTTGGATTTGCCCTTTAGGCACAACCATCGATGCTTCCAGCCATATATTAAGATCTCCATCAAACAAAATTTCTGCGAAATGGACTAAGTTACGTTATTTAAAATTTTTTATCTTGAGTGCTACTATCTTGCTGGCAATATTTTCCTTAAATTTATGGGGATATTTTGATCCCCTTGCTATTTTTACCCGCATGACCACCGTTATATTTTATCCTTTTCTTACTTTTCTTACTGATGGTATTCTTTTAAGTGTGGCAAAAATATCGTTTTTAGAATCTACAGCTTACTCAATCTACGACTGGTTCAAAATAAACATCATGCCTGAACAACAGGCTCAATTGCAGGAGGTCTTTTCTGTCCTTTTATTAATTGGTTTGGTTTTTGGATTAGAGAAATTTTCGCGGCGCTTCTGGTGCCGCAATCTTTGTCCGGCAGGAGCTTTACTGGGATTTTTATCTCAGTTCAGATTTTATGAACGCATTGTGGGAGATACTTGCCCGGTATGCAATAAATGCCAGGTTGAATGCAAAATGAATGCAATTCCGGAAGGAAATGTTAAAGAAACCGACAAAGTGGAATGCATCGAATGTTTTAATTGTGGTGAGAAATGTCCCCCAAAATTTAAATCCATTACTTATCGTTTTAAACTGAAACCCTACCATAGTACGCCCGATTTTTCCAGGCGGCAATTTATTGGTTCTACAATAACCGGAATTACGGCAATTGGCTTAGTGGGAATTGGTTTTCCACATAAAACCAATAAAGATAGGCTTATCCGTCCGCCAGGTTCACTGCCCGAAACGGCGTTTTTGGATCGGTGTATTCGTTGTCTGGAATGTGTGAGGATCTGCGCATCAAACGGTGCATGTTTACAACCTTCCGGATTTGAAACCGGATTGCTGGATTTTTGGACACCAGTTGCAAAAATGCGGGAGGGTTACTGTGAGTATAATTGCAATTTGTGCGGTGAGATATGCCCCACAGATGCCATTCTACCTCTACCTCTGGAAATTAAGAAAAAAACACCCATGGGACTGGCTTATTTTGATAAAAACCTGTGTATTCCATATGAACGTTATGAAGATTGCATAGTTTGCGAAGAACACTGCCCCACGCCGGATAAAGCGATAAAATTCGATATTAAAACCGTTATTGCTCATGATGGTTTAAAACGTGAAGTCAAATTTCCATATGTGGACAGAAAATTATGTATTGGATGTGGTATTTGTGAAGAAAAATGTCCCTTGCCAAATAAGCCTGCAATTTTTGTTACCCGGGAAAATGAAATGCGTTTGAATGAAATCCCTGCCTCACCAGATCATGTCTCTGCTTGATGAAATTCGCTGTTTTCTCGATTTTCAATTACCAAAAAAATTGTTTTAACCGGTTAATTCTTCCGCTTCATCAATCAGCATAATTGGTATGTCATCCTCAACTTTATAAACTAATTTACACTTATGACAGATCAATTGACCATTTTTATCATCTTTTGCATCCGGTTTATATTCCAGATCTCCCTTGCATTTGGGACATGCTAAAATTTCAAGTAATTGTTTGTCCAACATAACGTTTTCCTTATTTACTTTTTTGTTTGGATTTACCATCTACCCAATAGCCCATATTCTGGAATTTTTCAACCCTTTTCTGAACCAGTTCCTTCGGGCTAATTTGTTTTAGTCGCAGAATTTCTTCCTTTAAATGTGTAGCCAGTATTTTAGCAGATTCATCATGATCCCAATGAGCGCCACCGGCAGGTTCTTTTAATATTTTATCAATTACTTTTAATTTCAATAGATCCGGGGCAGTTAACTTCATAGCTTCTGCAGCTAATGATGCTTTGGAATTATCCCGCCAAAGAATAGCTGCACAACCCTCCGGAGATATGACTGAATACCAGCAGTTTTCAAACATCAGAATCACATCCCCAATTCCGATTCCGAGGGCACCGCCAGATGCACCTTCACCAATAACGGCAATAATGATCGGTACTGGCAAATGAGACATTTCCAGCAAATTCCGGGCAATGGCTTCTGCCTGACCCCGCTCTTCAGCTTCAATTCCCGGATATGCTCCCGGAGTATCTAATAACGATATGATTGGTAATTTAAATTTAACTGCCAAATTCATTATACGCCGGGCCTTGCGATAACCCTCCGGATGCGGCATTCCAAAATTACGGAACAAATTTTCCTTTACATCCTTCCCTTTTTGGTGTCCCATAATTGCTACCGGAATTTTCTCAAGTTTCCCCAGACCGGCCACAATTGCAGGATCATCCGCATAATACCGGTCACCATGCAATTCGACGAAATCCGTAAGCATGCGTTTAATGTAATCCAGTGTGTAGGGACGATCCGGGTGCCTGGCTAATTGAACTCTTTGCCAGGGAGTTAACTTAGAATATACATCTTTTCGAAGGGTTTCCGCTTTTTTTGTAAGTCGTTTTATGTCGTCCGTTAAATCAATTCCGGTTTCTCTTGCATATTCCTCCATCTCAAGTATCTTCTTCTCAAGCTCCACCACCGGTTTCTCAAAATCAAAAACAACTCGAAAATTCTTTTTAAACATAAAATCTCCCGGCTAATATCGGCCAAATAAACTCATAATTTTCAGCTTCCAGACCATGAATGCTGCTTCACGCACAATTTTTTTGGACATTTTGGATGAACCCTCTGTCCGATCATAAAATATAATAGGAATTTCTTTTAATCTAAAATTCCGTTTCCAAGCTTTAAAATTCATTTCAATTTGAAATGAATAACCGTTGGATTTCACCTCTTTTAATGGGATGCTCTCCAGCACTTTGCGCCGAAAACATTTGAACCCACTGGTGCAGTCATTAATTGGCAATCCTGTAATAATTCGGGTATATTTGCTTGCCATTACACTTATAAACAGACGCATAAGTGGCCAATTAATAACATTTACCCCCGTTAAATAGCGAGAACCGATAATCAAATCCGCATCTTTAATGGCATCAAGAAAATTCGGAATTTCCTTAGGATCATGTGATAAATCCGCATCCATTTCAAAAATATAGTCATAATCTCGTTCCAAAGCAAAAAGGAAGCCGGTAATATAGGCAGTTCCCAACCCTAATTTGCCCTCTCGCTCTAATAGAAAAATACTTTCATGGTTTTCCTGGGCTTCTTTCACAATATCAGCAGTTCCGTCCGGTGAGTTATCATCAACCACCAGAATATCGAGATTTGGAAGCTTTAGATTAAAAATAATATCTAATATTCTGGCAATGTTAGATTTTTCATTATAAGTGGGTATGATAACAAGTGATTTCTCTTTATTGTCTGTCATTTTGTTCCCACTTTTTTTTCAAATAACTGAGAGCATCTCTGATTGTATGTGGGCGATATCCCAATTTTTCTTTTGCCAAATTGATATTTAATCCACCTCTTAAAGGTCTTTCTGCTTGCTGTTGTAATTGATCAGTTGTTATGGGAGAAATTAAATCTATTGGCTGCTCAAATATCTCCGCAATTGTCATTGCAAATTCATAGCGGTTAACAAAGTTCTCTCCGGCAAGATGAAATAAACCCAACGCCGAATTTTCCATTACTAACTTTGTTCCCAATGCCAGATCCTCTGCCAATGTCGGATTATTATATTGATCTGTTACAACCTTTATTTGTTTCTTCTTTCTTAAATTCTCCAATACCCACAAGAAAAAATTCCGCTTCACATTTTTGCCGGTACCAAATATTACACAGGTTCGCAAAACAGTGAAAAGGCACTCTGCCTCTCTTAATGTATTTTCCGATGCAAGCTTGGATTTTCCATAATATCCCAATGGCATTTGTTTATCTTGCTCGGCATAGGGGCCTTCTCGTCCATCAAATACATAATCTGTGGAATAGTGTATGAGATGAGCGTTATACCTGCGGGCAAGTTTAGCTAAATTTTCAACGCCTTTCACATTAACTTTCCAGCAAAGTTCTTTCTCTTTTTCACAACCATCCACATTTGTGTATGAGGCAGCATTGATAATAACTTCTGGTTGAAAATCTTGAATCAGTTCTTTACAATGATCCATTTCTGTAATATCCAGAGAACTATATTCCCAGATATCAGCAGGCAAATTGGATTGTGGTTCCACACCAGAACCAAGGATTTTATATTTGTCTTTTAGTACCTGAATTAATGCCTGACCCAATAATCCATTAACCCCAGTTATCAAAATCCGATTCATGATATTTACCCAAGCTCACTTAATTCTTGAATGATTGATACCATGTTATCCATCTGGTTGGTTCCTTCTAAGAGGCAATTCGCAGCGGCGGCAAGATTTGCAAATTCAGTTGCCTGAAAAATATTTTGCGATTGAAGATATCTCCATACAAATCCAACACCGAACACGTCGCCACAGCCGGTTGCATCTTTTACAGATTCAATTTTTATTCCCGGAAAATGTTTGTTCCGTACTATATTTTCTTTGGTGAACAATACTCTTGCACCCTGGCTTCCCAATGTTATAATCAACACTTGATCCGGGTTGAAATAACGATCATAAAATGCCTTCTCATGAATATCATTTCCGGCAATGATTTTGAACTCCCGTTCATTCATTTGAATAAAGCGGGCACCAGACAACCACTGTTCAATATTTTCAGGACGCTTAGGAAACCGTTTTCCCATCTTATCTATTCCCATAACCAAAAAATGAACATCCAGATACATTCTGTGATAACATGAATGGCTCAATTTTAGAAATGCATCCAGGGAAATATCCCAACCGGTAATCATGTTAATCAGAAAAAAATCCGCATCAGCAAAATCATTTAAGTGATTCCATTCTAAACTTGGAAAATTGAACAGTGCTTTTTCAGTCCGGTCTTCAGGCGATTTGTATTCCAGAATCACTTTATGATTTTTTTGATCGAGGGCGGTTAATCCCTCTTTTGAAATAAGGTGATAATTTTCCAATAGCGATAAAAAGGGTTGATATAAATCATTTCCCAAGTAAGAGACGGGTATAATTTCAACTTCATCACTCCCAATTTCCGAGAGTGCACTCATACTGTAGAAAATTCCACCTAAACTTTGGATAGTTCCTCCCTGATATGTAAGAATTAGATCTCTATTGATTGTACCGATAACAACAATTTTCATTTTGGAATACGGCAGTTATTTTTCTTAAATAAGCTAAATCGTTCAGCAACATCTTTTTGGTAACGGGAGATAATTTGTGCGGCAAAAATGGCTGCATTCCTCACCCCTGCTTTGCCAATCGCCATACTGGCTACCGGAACTCCTGCCGGCATTTGAACGATTGAATAAAGCGCATCCTGCCCATTTAGCGGTCCTGCAGCAAGCGGTACCCCAATAACCGGCAGGCTGGTATAAGCTGCCACTACACCGGGCAGATGTGCTGCCAACCCCGC
>CAZVKP010000157.1:0-2092 GCA_964627635.1 uncultured Calditrichaceae bacterium
GTGTTGTTTCGCTATTTGCAAAACAGGAGAGCCGAGATAAAACACTTAAGTTAACAGTTTACAACCAGGATTTCGAAATAATTTACAATATTGAAAAAAATCAATTTTACGATGAACCTTATTTGGCTATTCATATCTTGGACCGGGATGGCTCGGCAATCATCGGCAGACCTACCACAAGTGATATATGGTTTTATAATAATTCCGGAAATCTGATAGCAGAACACACCCTGTTTCCTGATTCAGAATATGATTTAGAGAGAAAACTTGACATCGAGTCAAATTCAGGAAGTTCATTAATTGCAATAGCTGCAACGAATCATGGCATGAAAAACAGTATAAAAATGGAAAGGCGGATTACTTCAAATCCTCACCTTTTTACGTTTTCTTTAAAAGGAGTACAACAGTTAAAAAAGCCTATTAATGATTCGGATTTTAGTAACCTGGTCATCTCGGAGGAGGGTCATTTTTTCGCAATCGGAAGTTATACTATAGACCAAAATCAAAATATAGTTAAACGTACAAATATTTTTGACGAGCAAGGGGATGCGATTGCTCACACCAATCTTCTTTTAAGGCATGCTGCATTTTCTCCGAGTTCCGATTATCTGATTGTGGCTGAAAAACAGTCTGCGGTATTGATTGATCTGTCCAATGGAAAAAAAGTCTGGCGTTATAATGTTCCAAAAGAGCAGGGCATTGTGGTATCTTTAAATTTGGGAGAGGCAGCAAATAGATCGGCGATTTTAATAGCCAAGAATCAATATAAAGATCACGGTTTTGTTTATAATCAACCGCAAATCCAAATAATAGATAAAACCGGATTTGTTACACAGAAACTGATAATTGAAAATCAGGAATTTAAAAAACCTGCTTTAAAATTTTTAAAAGATGCTCAACAAATATTAATTGGTTTTGAACAGGAATATCAAATCTACAGGACGAAATGAAAAAAATGGTGAATTCTCGGCTTTTATATTTTCCCCTTTTAATATCATTAATTGTTGTTGCTAACACATTAGCACAAAATGGTTTTCCCTGGCCTGTAACCCCTTTTAAAAAGAGTCAGCTTATTACTGGAAATTTTGCGGAATACCGCAGTACCAGTGCCAGTGGTCATTTTCATAACGGCACAGATATTCCAAAAGAAGATGGATCTCCGGTTTATCCGGTAACGGATGGCGTTATTTTATCCATGGCAACCGAAGGCTCTAATGCATTTGTGAGAGTGGATGACAAAGCATACGTTCATATTCGACCCAACCCTGGTCTTGGTGTCGGAGATTCGGTTTTTGCTTCAGAGACTGTTCTGGGCGACATAATTAATGGAATGGGCCATGTGCACTTTACCAATGGCTTTGTGGGATCAGAAAAGAACAGCATGTTAACGGATAACGGATTAAATCCTCTTAACGACCCCTGGGCACCGATTATTCGCTTTATCAGATTTTATGAAAACAATACCGCTAATCAGATACCGTCAGACAATCTTTTTGGCAAAGTTGACATCATGGTTAAAGTTGACGAACAAAACGGACCACCCAGCTTTTCTACATCGGTGCGAAACAACGGTACTTACAAAATCGGATTTAAGATTTTTGACGAAGATACCAGCACTATCATTTACGAGCCCCCAAATAATGGTTTGAGATTTCAATTCGATACCAAACCGAGCAATAGTTACGTCAACATCACATATTTTCGACCAATGTCCAGCACCACCAGCCATGTTTATCAGGTGACTAATGAAATTTGGCAGGATAATTATTGGGATACTACCGTCCTGCCCATTGGCAATTACGTGGTTATGGCATTTACTGAAGATACCCGGCAAAATACCGATACCATGTATGTTCCGGTTACCTTAAAGGAAATTGATAAAATTCCGCCGGAACAACCTCGACTCAAATTTGTGATCGGAACAGAAACCGATATGCGATTAGGGTGGTTTCCAAATCAAGAAACCGATCTTCAGGGCTATCGCTTATACTTTAGTTTTGATAACGAAAGCTGGACATTATTTAAAGATGAAAATGTATTCACCAGCAGCGTTACCGATACAGTCTTAAATCAGGCATTGAACTCCGACGTT
>CAZVKP010000157.1:2102-7226 GCA_964627635.1 uncultured Calditrichaceae bacterium
TTTATTTTAAATTGACTGCAGTTGATAACTCTCCCATAGAGAATGAAAGTGATGCCTCGGATGTTTATGGTTTAAGTAACGGTACTGATTTTTTGGGAAAAGTGTTACTTGTCGATGGATTCGATAGAACCGACGGTGCCTGGAAACAGCCATTTCATTCCTTTAGTTTTATTTATGGAAAAGCAATTACATCCAATCAGTTTAGTTTTGATACTGTACCAAATGAGAGCGTGGAAGACAGCACGGTGAGTTTAAATGATTACGAGGCGGTTTACTGGTTTGTAGGTGATGAAGCCACAAAAAACGAAACCTTCAGTGCAACTGAGCAGGCTTTGGTGAAAGATTATCTGGAAAAGGGTGGAAAACTTTTCATTAATGGTGCCAAGATTGCCTATGATTTAGATCCTGATGGAAATATATATGCCACGATAGAAGACGAACAATTTTTACATGACTATCTAAAGGTCGATTATGTGAGTCAGGGCTTGGGAGTTCATACGGCAGTCGGTAATAATTTATCAATATTTGCAGAGTTAACACTGAACTTTGGTCAACAATTTTATCAATTAGATTCAACCGATGTTATTTTACCGTATGGTGATAATGTCCTTACGGCTTTTGAATATGATGCATCCCAAGTTGGTGGTATTCTTTATGAAGGCACATTTGGATCAAGCTCTGTTCCAGGCAAATTAATTTACTGTGCTTTTCCATTCGAGACGGTGCAGGACCAAGCAATTCGTACTGAATTTATGAAACGGGTGTTGAACTATTTCTTTGAGGCAACTGCAATTGGCGACGATGTCCTCGCAAATGAAAGTTTACCGACAGATTTTCAACTGATGCAAAATTATCCCAATCCCTTCAATCCCAAAACCACCATTGAATATCATGTGCCTGCTTCATCTCAAATCACTTTGCAGATTTATAATACTTTGGGACAAAAAATAAGAACGCTGGTTAATAAACGGATATCAGCGGGTAGATATTATGTTGAGTGGAATGGTCGCAATGATTCAGGGAATGAGGTGTCCAGCGGAGTCTATATCGTTAAATTTACCGCTGACGGTATCAACCAATCCGGCACAAGTTATCAGAAAATCAGAAAGATATTATTTACCAAATGAACTAAATTAATAATTTTATAGGATAACCGAAGTAAAAAATCTGCTTCATTTATTCTAAAAAATTAAGCAGATTAGATGATAAGATTTTCATCCTGTATTTTGAGTATGTGGCTTGATTTAATTAAATCTGGAATTTTTATCGTTTTTGTTAAAGGGAATTGTGATGAAAAAGTTTTATTTATTAGTGGTTAGTATAAGTCTGGTATTACTTTTTAGTTTGACATTTGCACAGAGTCAAGAAAATACCCGTCAGACAGATAAATTCAGAGATGCTAAAAGTATTCATAAATTGGAGTTGGAAAAATATAAGGATTATGATCAACTAAAGGGGCTACCTTCTTTCGAAGGGGAGCCCAGACCGTTGATACCTAAACAAGCAGCAGTAAATAAAGAAGTTTTTGGATATTTACCGTATTGGGTCTTTAGCAGTTACCCGGGATTAAACTACGATCTCCTGACAACCATCGCCTATTTTGGAGCAGAGATAAATGGTTCCGGAGATATCGTCAATTCGCATCACTGGCCTGCTGCGGGTTTAATCGATAAAGCACATAGCGAGGGTGTTAGAGTTGTATTAACTGTTGTATTATTTGATAGAACTCAGTTGGCAACATTGTTGAGTAGTACCGATAATCGAACTAATTTAATTAACAATCTAATTTCACAAGTTAAATCTGCAAATGCAGATGGCGTAACCATTGATTTCGAAGGCGTTCCCGGCTCTCAAAAGCAGAATCTGACAACTTTTATGACGGATTTAACCAATGAATTCCATGCCGAAATTCCAGGTTCTTTTGTTACCATATTTACCCCTGCAGTGGATTGGAGTGATGCATTTAACTATTTCGATTTGGCTCAGAATACCGATGGTTTAATTATGCAGGGCTATGATTACCACTGGAGCAGCGGTCCCACCGCCGGTCCCGTGGCACCACTTACCGGTTGGGGCCAATTCAACGTTAATTGGACAGTACAAGATTACATGAATAAAACCTTTGCCAATAGCTCAAAACTAATACTCAGTGTTCCATTTTATGGATTTGAATGGCCCACGGTGGATGAGAATGCTGGAGCACAAACTACCGCAACAGCCAAGACGCTTTTCTACACCAATGGGTATTCAAATGCGGCTCAGTATGGCCGGTTATGGGATACTGAATCTCAAACCCCCTGGTACAAATATAATGACGGACAATGGCATCAGGGTTGGTATGACGACAGTTTGAGTTTAAGCTTTAAATTTGATCTTGTGAATGATGCGGATCTTAAAGGCATTGCGATTTGGGCTTTAAACTATGACGGTCAAAGACAAGAGTTGAAAGGAGCAATTTCGGATGCCTTTGGATTAACTGCACCGCCGTTAACCCCCACGCATTTGAGAATTACTAACGCAGGTAATGGGGATGTTCAAGTGGCTGTCAATTCAACCAATGGTGCCACAAATTACCGGGTTTACACAAGTCAGGATGGAGTTAACTTTGATGCAGGTACCGACTTTCCGAGTGCATCAATAATATTAAACAATTTATCGATAGATAGTACCTATTATTTTAAGGTGTCTGCAATAAACGGAAACGGGGAAAGCAATTTAACAGAAGTCTTGGGAGTGAAGCCATCTAACACAACCGCAAAAATATTGGTTGTGAATGGTTTTGATAGAGTAACCGGAACTGTAAACACCTTCGATTTCATAAAGCGTTTCGCCCCGTCTATTACAGCAAATGGTTATCGTTTTGATTCTTGCTCAAATGAAGCGATAGAGGAAAGACAAATTTCGTTGCAGGACTATGCAATCGTCATCTGGATTTCCGGTGAGGAGGGAACATCCACTGAAAGTTTCAGCGATATCGAACAGCAGATTGTCAGCGGGTATTTGAAAAACGGAGGAAATCTGTTCATCTCCGGTTCGGAAATCGGATACGATCTTGTTGCCCGAGGAACCAGTTCCGATAAGTCTTTTTATCAAAGCTATTTTAAAGCAGAATATTTATTTGATGAAATACCTGTCCATACCATGTCAGGTGAATCAAGTAAAATTTTTAATGGATTACAAAACTTGACATTTGATAATGGAGATCACGGGACTTACGATGTTGACTTTCCGGACGGTATTAAACCGGCGGGAGGCTCGGTTTTGAATATGGCATACAATGGTTACGATCCTTCCTCATTTGGCGGAGCCGGAATCCAATATGAAGGCACCTTCGGCGACGGAACGGTCCCTGGAAAGCTTGTTTATCTTGCCGTACCATTCGAAACTATTTATCCCGCATCATCCCGCGACAACCTGATGGCAAGAATTCTGGAATTTTTTGATGTTCCTACGAATATTCCTACTTTTGCCGGATCCAATAATAAACCGGAGCGGTTTAAATTACACCAAAATTTTCCCAATCCTTTTAATCCGTCGACAACCATCACATTTACTTTGTCGGAAAATATTTCATCAAAGGTGACTTTAGACATTTATAATGCATTAGGAGAAAAAGTGGTCACGTTGTTGAATGAGAAAAAAGCACCGGGTCAATACAATATTGTTTGGAATGGGCGTAATAACCAAAATGATCCGCTACCCAGTGGTATTTATTTTTATCAGCTCAAAGCAGGCAGGAATATTCAATCAAAAAAAATGACGCTAATCCGATAGATAGCTTTTATAGTTGTGGCTTATTTAGAACGTTTATGCTCATGAAACTTTTTTTTAAACTATTGTTTGTTAATTAAGCCTGTTCAAACTATTACCAACTATTACCAACCGATTCATTTTTTGCAGATTTTTACGAGGAATTTAACTCTTTACATACACGGGGAAATCTCATGATTAAATTTATGATTCAACTCAGCTTACCTCTTTTCATAATTTTATCAATTTTTTCTTGCTCCTCAAAAAATACACCTTCACACCTATCTAATGATTATTATGCAAATCTATTTTTAGAAGAAGCCCAAATAAGCAATATTAAACAGTTAAGTACTCATATTGAATCTTTTAAAAAACAACCCAATGAATTTACAGGTAATTTAGAAATAATTTCTCACGGACCGACGGGGAAAACAGAGGGTCAGGCGCAGATTAGAATTGAATTTGCCAATCCGGTTATTCCCTTAACGACTTTGAGCGATAAAGAGAGAATGAAAAAGCTAACATTCTTTCATCTTAAACCTGAAGTTAATGGCCAATTCAGTTTCATTACGTCCACAATAGTTGTATTCGAACCGGATCACAGTCTGCCCATGGCAACACGATTTACCGTGACGGTTAAAAGCGGCTTAACAGATCAACAAGGCAATGAGTTGAAGAAAGATTTCAGTTGGGAATTTCAAACACCGCTTCCTGAAATTAAAATTAATCCACCAAACGGTCAAGATAATGTGGATATTGATACAGATATTGAAATATCCAGTACAATTGCTTTAGATACACTATCACTCCGCAAACATATTCAATTTTATGGAACTCAAACCAATCAGGAAGTACCGTTTAAGTTGATTGAAAGCGAAGAAAATCCTGAGCAGCAATATGATATCGGAATGGGTGTTGTGTGGTACAGATATCTTCTTAAACCAAAAATAAACCTTGAGAAGAATATCCGATATACAGTGAAAATTCTTCCGGGCGTGATGACACAAAGGGGAAATCTACCTACAGAGAAGGAGTTTATTTCTGTATTTAAAACTTTTCAGCCATTTCAGTTTAAAGACTTGGGATTTTGCCAACGATGCGGACAGAATCTGGTGACTGTCCCGTATTTAGCTTTTACGACCCGACCGAGTTCTGATGAAATCGGGAAGTTTTTTTCCATACAACCGGAACCTGAAAAAAATCCGATTTTGCCCTATGGTTGTGTTTCAAACAGTATTACGATTAACGATCAAATGCTTCAATCCAATGCAACCTATACTGTAACCATAAAACCCGGTTTAACCGATAATTTTGGCCAACAAATTGAAAATCCGCAAAAGATAACTTTTACTACGGGGGAATTGACACCTCGCC
>CAZVKP010000158.1:0-7215 GCA_964627635.1 uncultured Calditrichaceae bacterium
TAGAGCCCGGCAACGAAAAAGAATTTCTGGCACCACTTTCCGTAGATAAGCTTCCCGGCGTGGGTCGAGTGGCGAAAGAAAAGCTAACCGATCTGAAAATTTTTTCTATCGGACAACTGGCGGCACTCCCTAAAACAGTGTTAATCCAAATTTTTGGCGCAAACGGCGAAAAAATGTGGAAACTGGCAAACGGCATTGACGAACGGGAAGTGAAACCACGTATTCTGCCCAAACAAATCAGCCGCGAAACGACCTTTGAGGAAGACACCACCGAGCGCGAACTCGTGATGTCCACCTTGCAGTATCTTACCGAGCGGATTGCCGGCAAACTTCGGGAAGATAAACTATTGTGTCGGACTGTTGGGGTAAAAATTCGCTATTCGGATTTCACCCGGCACAAAATGTCTCAAGCTCTCTATCAGAAAACGGATAGTGCAACAGACATTTTTGCTGAAGTGGAAAAGATTGTCGGGCGTATTCCATTTCGGCGACTTCGCATCCGCCACGTGGGCGTATGGGTTTCCCAAATCGAATGGCGCAATCTGCAGCTCAAGCTATTCGACGAAAATACACGTATGGAAATGCTGGATGCCGCTATCGATGAAATCCGGGAAAAATTCGGATTCATGTCTATTCTGCCGGCGGACACACTGGGATTGCGCAAAAAATACCGCATCGAAAAGAGCGGATATGTGCTGCACTCCCCGGCACTGACGCGGTGAAAAAAGTGGAAATTTGATTCATTGCAAAAATGGATTTATTTTTAAAAATAGTTTTTATATATTGTTTGTAAATAGATTCAAAGGAATATAGAATGGAAATAAAACAAGCTGTCGTAGAAGCGCTTAAGGAATTGATTATTCCTGAACTGAATACATTAAAAACAGATGTAGAAAAACTGACAGCGGTTCAGGAAGTAATGAACAAACGTTTAGATGACACAAACCTGCATCTAACTGACCAGAGTCGCAGGATAGATCAGTTAAACAAACGAATCGATGAGACTAATAATAAAATTGATGACACCAATAATCGAATTGATGATACCAATAATCGTTTGAACCGGTTATACGAAGTGGTGGTTCGCCGTGATGAACATAACAAGTTGGACGTTAAATTTAATAAGTTAGAATCCCGGGTAAAAAAGTTGGAAGAAAAAGTACAAACTTAATTTCGGGTCTGCCCTGTTCCCACTCAATTTATACAAAAAGTTTTTAAAAACTTATAATTTTCTAATTTCAAAACAAACCAGCTTTCCATCCCATGAGCTTGCCCATAAATAACGGTTATCGGCGAGCAATTCAATTATCCGGTCATCAAACTCATACAGTAACTCAGATTTCATTTGAGGTAGTTTCCATCGAAACAACTTTCCGTCATACTGACCGGTAAATAACCGGTCATTTTGCACGAGAGGTGCAGTAGAAATTGCATTTGGTGATTCTTTTAAGATAACCACAGCAGCATTCGGTAAGTCCACAAAATAGAACCGGCGGTCAATTCCGCTAAAAATCAGATAATTTTTCCACACCGCACCGGAAAATTCAAAAGCATTCTCCGCAGCAAATTGAGACAACAGTTTTCCTGAGGGCAAATCAAGTTGATAAATACGGTAATCGTAACCGGCAAGCCAGACTGACTGTCCAACAATAAGCGGTTGTTGATCGATACCGGCGCTTGCTGAAAACTCCCATATTTTCTGGCCTGTTTTTTTGTGAATTGCATACAGACGCGTATCCCACGAACCGATAAATAACAAGCTATCCCTGACAAGCGGCGTGGTGTAAATATGACAGTCTGTTTTGAACATCCATTGTAATTTTCCGGTAGATTTATTTACAGCGTAAACACTACTGTCTGCCGATCCCCAATAGACAAATTCCGAATCTACCACCGGGGTGGATTGATTTTCGTCCCCGGTTTTAAACTTCCAGCGTAACTGGTGGGTTGAGATATCCAAACAGCGGAAAAAGTTATCCGAGCTTCCGTAGTAGAGAAATCCGTCTTTCAAAATCGCACCACCGGTGCCCTGCCCTTTTAAAAGAAATGTTTTCAGAATATGACCGGTGGATTTTTCGATGATCAGGTATTCATTAACGGCTCTTACACCAAGGGTAGTTTCACTTAAATTTTGCATGAAAACAACCGGCAGGGATCGCTCCATTGTCCACACCGGCGGGTTTTGGTAGGAAGCTTCCTCACAAGACGCCACAAGCAAAAAGAGAAAAATCAAAAATAGTTTAAAATAACAAAAGCATTTCAATCGGACCATATCCAATTTCTCAATTGTTCAATGAATAATCCGCCAAAAATCATCAGCACCGGTTCAACCGGCAGACGAAAACGGGCACCTGCCCAGAAGATAAGGGCAGGAATAAAGTTCACCAAAATTAAAATCCACAGAAAAATCAAATTGGAATTTCGTATTCGTACACTGAGGACTACACCACCGATAGCTATTATCAGTAATCCGATATACGAATACTCATACACCCACCGGCGGGGCGATGCAGTAAAAAATTGATAATCCCAAAATCGCCGGGCTTTGTTCCAGATCAAACGGGGGATATCCTGCGGATACTTTTGAAAGAAGTTTATTGCCAATTTAAGTGCCTCATCAGATCTCGTAATTTCATCCTGAGTGATAAGCTTAGCAGCCCCCGGCAAGCGCTGATACAGGGCATGCAGTCCCCACCAGTAAGGATGGTGCGCAATGTAATGATTGTTGCCCACCCAAAGGACGATTCCTCCCTGGGTGGTAACTGGCACAAATCGATGAAAAGTTTGGTAGTTACGAATTATCCACGGTGAAATAACCAGCAGGGTTAATCCCAACAGCCAAACAGTGGAATTAATATTTTTCCAGCGGGGTAGTTTTACCAGTAAGTACAACAGCAGAAAGCCGAGTAAAATAAAACCAATCGGGCGGGTTAATATCGTCAAAGCAAGAAAAATAGATGTCAGAATCAAGTGATAAAACTTGCGCTTCTGCGTAAAATGGACGAAAAAGATCACACTGACCAGAGAAAATAAAATGAAGGGGATTTCGGTAAAAATTCTCGCACTGTAGAAAATCAGATGCGGATAAACAGCGGCAATCAACGCCGCCCATAACCCGACATTTGGGTGAAAAAGCAGCTTTCCCAAATAATAAATTGAATAAATGACCATCAAAGAAAGTAGAATAATCCCAACTCGTACCGCAGCAAAACTTTCTCCGAAAATAGAATAAACAGCAGCCATAAAATAAGTGAGTCCTGGTGCCCGGTAAGCAGTGGGATGTCCGTACATCGAATATCCGTTTCCCTGAACCAAATTTTGTGCGATGCGGTGGTGTTCCACCGAGTCAAAATCAGAGGGAAATGAATTGGGTCCAACTACCACAAAAAGATACAGTAATCGGATACCAAATGCCGCAAGAAGAACAGTTAAGAGAAGTGCATATTTTGGAAATTTCAGGCGTTGAGCAATTTTGCTGATACTTTTCCCCTTATTGTAATAATAATGGAAATTATTTCCTCCCACAATAAAATGCCAGATTAAATAAATAATTCTGGTTTGTATTTTTGAGCATGAGGGCGATGCCACCGGTCAACGACAGCAGCTACCAACCCCAATCTTCCAACTTGGTGACCGACACTAACCGTAGCGCCCTGCTTGCTGCAAGCAATCGCCAGATTGACAATGAGAAAATTGGAAAACCGAATGCCTCCGGTCTAGCGACCGGAGCTACAAACGAACTTCAATTAATTCATCATGACATCATTTACTCACCTTCATGTGCATAGCTATTATAGTTTTCTGGATGGAACCCTCAGTTTAGAACAACTGGTGCATCAGGCTAAAAAGCTTAAATTTAAACATTTAGCACTTACAGATCACAATGCAGTTCATGGCGCAGTAGAATTTTATAAATTAGCAAAAGATGCCGGAATCCACCCGATTATTGGAGCAGAAATTGCACTTAAAGACAATTCAAATCTGATTCTCCTGGTTAAAGACCAAAAGGGGTACCAAAATTTATGCCGAATACTTTCTCTGGGTCATTTAAATGGCGGACACCTAAAATTCGAGCTGGAATTAAAAGAAATCCTGCCATACAAAGCTGGGCTCCTTGTCCTCTCCGGCGGACACAAAGGGAAAATCTGGCAGCTTGCTAAACACCCTAAGATTCCCGAAGCACAGACATACTGCCGTCAAATAAAAACCGCATTCGGGAACAACTTTTACATAGAATTACAGCATTTTGACCCCAATGACTTTTTGGTGAATGTGCGTCTGCGCGATCTGGCGGTTGAGCACAACATTCCGCTGGTGGCAACCAATGACGTTCATCTACTGGCACCGGAAGACGCCGTGTTGCGAAAGGCATTGCATGCCATGGATCAAAACACGTTAATCGATAAAATTACCACAGCCGGGAGTGCGGAACAATATCTGAAATCTGCTGCGGATATGCAGAAGCTATTCAGCAAATTTTCTGATGCCATTTCTAACACCGAAAAAATTGCCAATCAATGTAATTTTGAATTTTCACTGGGGAAACCGGTGTTTCCAAAAATTGACTTGCCACCCGGGGAAACCGGGTTTTCCTATCTCTGGAAACTGGCGTTCGATGGCGCACGCCAGCGCTACCAGCCACTCACCCAAAAATTTATCGATCGCTTAAGTTACGAACTGAATACGATTCACGATTTAGGATTCTCGGACTACTTCCTGATTGTAAAAGACATAGTGGATTTTTGTCACAGCGAAGGGATTCCCTGTGTGGGGCGCGGTTCTGCCGGAGACAGTGTGGTCTCTTACGTGCTGGGAATTACCCAGGTGGATCCCCTTCGTTACAACCTGTATTTCGAGCGATTTCTGAATCCGGATCGCTCCGATCCACCGGATATCGATTTGGATATCTGCTGGAAGAACCGTGACCGGGTACTGGAATATGTGTACAACAAATACGGTGAAAACCGAACTGCCATGATTTGCACTTTCAATACCTTTCAATTACGGTCATCCATTCGGGATGCGGCGCGGGTTTTTGGTTTTCCGGAAGATGAGATCAACACCATCACAAAATATTTACCACATTATGGTATAAAGCAGCTTGCACAGGCAATTGACCATTTACCGGAATGCCAGGATTTAAAACAGAACGCGGACAGCTTCCAACAGGTGCTGGAAATTGCCCAGCGAATAGCCGATTTTCCAAGGCATCAATCCATTCATCCCGGGGGTGTTATTATTGCTCCCGATCAAATTACAAACCATACCCCTCTTCAGGTTGCCGGAAAAGGAATTGTGGTCTCCCATTACGATATGTATTCCATCGAACCGCTGGGTTTAGTCAAAATGGATTTGTTGGGCGTACGTTCTTTAAGTATTGTTACCGATTGTTTAAAATCTATCACTAGCTTATATCAGTACATCACAACCCCGGATTCACAGAAAAATCAAACAACAGGTTTCGCTGAAGAAGATTTTTCAGATAACGGCAACGGTAGCCTGCCCCTTTCTTATCCAACTAAATATGAGGCAAATAAAGATCGGCCGGAGATTAAAAAAGCAATATACCGTTTTGATACCCGGCGCGGATCGATTGTGAAAGAAAATATCAGCAAATATCTCTCACCTCCAAAATTTCCGTTTCTGGATATTCGTAAAAAGCATCTTTCGCCACTCGATCTCCGGGTTATCCCGGAAAACGATGCAAACGTGATTTCTCTTTTACGATCCGGTTTGAGTATGGGTTGCTTCCAAACCGAAAGCCCGGGCATGCGGGGGCTGTTGAAGAAGATGCAAATTGATGACGTGGATGATGTGATCACCGCAGTAGCACTCATCCGTCCTGGCGCTGCTAACAGTGGCATGAAAGACCTTTACATTCAACGGCGGGCAGGAATGGTGGAAGTGGAATATCCACACCCGGCGCTGCAACCGGTTTTGGAAGATACTTATGGGGGCATCATTTATCAGGAACAGGTGATGCAGGTTGCAGCAGAAATCGCCGGTTTTACACTCTCTCAAGCGGATGTCCTTCGCAAAGCGATGACCAAGTCCCGGGATCGGAAAACGTTATTGAGCATGAATAATGCGTTTATCGAAGGCGCAAAGCAGAAAAAACTCAGCAAAGAACAGGCAGTTCAAATCTGGAAATTTTTGGCAAATTTCGTGGGGTACGGATTTAACAAGGCTCACTCCGCCACATACGGTGTAATTGCTTATCAGACCGCTTATCTAAAATATTATTTTCCGGTGCATTACATGACCGCGGTGTTGAACAATCATGGGGGATTCTATTCTAAAATGGCTTACGTGGAAGAGTGCCGTCGGATGGGAATTCATCTGCTGCCTCCTGACGTCAATTTTTCTCAACGGGAATTTACTTGTAATGGAAAAACCATACGAGTCGGTTTGGATATGGTGTATGAACTCACTGACAAGACCAAAGAACGAATTCTACGGGAACGACACAGAGGGATATTTAACAACTATTATGATTTTGTGAGGCGTGCGCGTCCGCGGGAAGGAGAGGTGACCAATCTCATTAAATGTGGCGCGCTGAGATCTGTCGGAGAAAATGAACCCAAACTTTTGTTGCAAAATAAGCTGTTTTTCAAAAACAAACGAAACCGGAATTTAACAGAATCACTATTACAGAATGTCCGTTTGGAGCCATACAACATCTATCAACGGGTGTTGAATGAGCTGGAAATTCTGGATTTTACGGTCACCGATCATCCGCTTCTCCTGTTTGAGGATAAAATCAATTGGCAGCATATTACCTCTGCTTATGAACTGGAATCCTGCAAAGGCAAACAAATTCAATTTGTGGGCTGGCTGGTCACCAGCCGGCGGGTGAAAACCAAAAAACAAGAATACATGAAATTTTTGACGCTGGAGGATCGTTATGGATTGTGCGAAGCCGTGATTTTCCCAAAAGTGTACAGTCAGTACGGGCATTTAGTAAAAGGTCACGGTCCCTACCTCATCACCGGCACCGTGCAATCCAGGCTTCCCGGAGAAGCAAATCTGCTGGTAAAAAAGCTGTCTGTGATTCACCTGGACAAAAAAGAATTGGAGAAAAAACTTCAAAAGAAAGTTGTAGAGTTCATTGAAGAAGAATAAAAAATAACAATTATGCTCTTAGCTCAGCAAAATGCACTTTTATATAAATTCATGTCATTATTATTCAACGCACCACGGAAGTGGTGCGATAAG
>CAZVKP010000159.1:0-7164 GCA_964627635.1 uncultured Calditrichaceae bacterium
TGGTGGGTTTATTGTTCGTTGCGGCTGTCCCGGCATTAGTGATGGGATTTGTCCATGCCTGGATGGAGGATGTAAATAATAAAAGGCAATCATCAAGTATATTGACGCTTATTGCAGGTTTGTCGGCGGGATTTTTTATTGCTGCCATATCCGCTGTGGTCAATCAGTTCACGCCGACACTTGAACCGTTTTGGGCAAACTATAATGTGTTGGGAGATGTGGTTCCTTTGGCAGGCGCTGCCTTGAACCCCATTTCCCGATTTATCATCAGAATCATTTTTATGTTATTTATTTTTGTCGCCATCCACCGATTTACCGAGCGGGGACAGAAAAAGAAAATTTTGTTTGTGGCGCTTTTAATTTTATTAGGATTGGTGATGAGCGGATCTTCTGTTTCCAGCATTTCCCAGTTTGTGATATCGGGAGTAATTACAGGTTTATTATTAGTACTCATTTATACGCTCATTTTTCGATACGATCTCACTTTAATTCCCATTGTTTTCGGTGGGATGGCGATACTCAGTCAGGTGAAAATCGCAGTTGTCAATGCCCATCCGGTAGCCATTCCGGGCGCGGTAATTTCAATACTGCTCATATTATTGATCATAATTTATTGGCGGAAGAAACTGGGTGGGGGGAAATATTGATAAATAGAAAGAATTAATTTTAACCTGTTTTGCAAATTATTATGAAAACTATTAAAACGGTTAACTATATTTTGAATAACCATCACCACCTGGATAAATCCAGGTGTTAATTCAAAGTATTTTTCTATTAACACCCTGCTTTAGCGGGGTGTTTTAGAAAACTTAAATACTTTTAAAACAACCGCTTCAGCGGTTTAAAAATAACCTCTTATTCCATTTCCTTTTTTAATGATCATATAATTAAACATAAATTTTCAATAATAGTCCTATATATTCGTATTACCAATTTCCTTATTCAGATCTCACAAAAGTATATTCCCGGGTGTCAATCCAATCGGGGCGAATGGACACTCTAAAATGTTCGATCTCTCCCCGGTCATTCAAATTGAAATAAACAAAACTTTCATCCCATACCGGGTGATCCCAAACTGCCAGGAAAGTGTCAAACTGCCAGTGCTCCATTTTTCCTGAAGTATGGGGATGCGCAGAAAGCTGAATCGTTAATTTACCGTCCTTTACTTCAATAGTGGCATCCCCATAAAACTGACTGTTATAAGTTCCCGCATATTGAGACAATTCATATGATGGTTCGGTATTGGCTATCCGTTCTTCAATACGTTTTTGTTTCCTCGCTTCTACTCTTTTCTGGCCTTCCTTATGGAATTTCAAATAACGGGCACTCCAATCCTGAAACTCAACACCCAGATAAGCATCATAAACATGATAAGGAAGGGCTCGCATTAAAGTGTGATTATCCGTATTGGTCAGCACTACTACTCCCAGTTCCTCTTCCGGCAGGAATCCCACATAAGAATACATGCCATCCAGACCACCGGTATGATTGATGACCAGACGTCCCTGATAATCGCTGAGGTACCATCCCAAACCATAACTTAAAAAATGGGTAGAGGGGTTCCGTTTTTTACTCCGTGCACTCAGCGGCACCATGGTGTGTCTCTTTCGGGTTTCCATGATTATGGAAGAGTCAACAAGCTGTTCGCCGTTATAATAGCCCTTTCCCAATTGGAGAATAAGCCACTGTGCAATATCGTTGACACAGGAATTGATGGCACCCGCCGGCGCGGAATTATCCACATTTACATATTCATTCGGAATCAATTCATCTCCGGATTTAATATGTGGTGTTGCCACATTTTCCATTTGCGAAAAATCATCCACACTGGTGTTGCTGCGCTTCATCCCCAACGGTTCAAATAATCGCTTTTTTATGAATGCATCCCAACTCATACCGGACACTTGTGGAATGATTTGCCCGGCAACCAAGTACATCAGGTTGCAGTATCCGTACGATGTGCGGAAGTCATAAACCGGTTCCACAAACCGAATCCGCTTCATCACTTCCTCACGATCATAAGTGGAACCGAACCATGTGAGATCACCCGCCCAGGTGCCCAATCCGCTGCGGTGGCAAAGTAAGTCTCTTATTTTGATCTCGCGGGTCACCACCGGATCATACATCTGAAACTCAGGCAGGTAATCCAAAACCGGATCGTCCCAGGAAATTTTGTCTTCCTCAACCAGCAGTCCCAAAGCAGTGGTTGTAAATGCTTTAGTGTTGGAGGCAATTGCAAACATGGTGTTGGCATCCACTTTCTGGTTCTTCCGAATATCTCTGACACCAAAACCTTTTGCATAGGCAATTTGGTTGTCCTTCACTACTGCGATGGCTAATCCCGGAACGTTCCAGTTGGTCATTGCTTCTTCAACATACTCCTCGAAACCTGAAAGTGTAGCCGGCTGCGCATATATTTCGTTCAAATCCAGTGAAAAAGAAATCAAAAAAAGAATCAACAAAATACTTTTAATAAACATCCGGACTAAAATTGATTTTCCAAACATGATATTCTCCTGAGTATAAGATCGCATGATTTAAAAAATTCTATTTGTTCAGTCAAAAAAATTGTTTAATTCCAGATAATATTGAAAAATTTTCTACCAAACAAAAGACTAAATTTGTTTTCGTGAAAATAATTATGGTATTGACGGTAAGCATTGCCCTTATGAACCACCACCGTTGTGCCGTAATCCAGTATTTACGAGGCAATCCCTATAATATATGATGTGGAGAAGCGCAGGTTGATAATCACTTTGGTGCCTAATTTTTCACAAATAACCAAAATCAACACGAGGCTCCCCCAAATCAGTAGCGATAAAATTGCGAATTTGATTACCGGGGGTATGGCTGCATCTGCTGTTCTTCTTTAGCTTCCATTTCTAACTTAAATTACCCGAAAAGGAAACATTTATTCAAAAGAAAATGAAAATCATTGAAAGAAATACTTATTAGTTTGGTGTTATGCTCTTTAAGGCTTAATTTTGACTTTATCGAATCGAAAAGAGGATATTAATGACTGCTGAACAAAAACGATTGGAAGAAGAGCGTCTGGGGAAAACACCGTGGAAGAGATGGGGACCTTATCTGACCGAACGTCAGTGGGGAACGGTACGCGAAGATTATAGCCCTCACGGCACTGCCTGGGAATACATCTCACACGATGATGCCCGCAGCCGGGCCTATCGCTGGGGCGAAGACGGTATCGGGGGCATCAGCGATGATCGTCAGTTACTCTGTTTTGCGCTGGCGCTCTGGAATGGGAAAGATCCCATTATCAAAGAACGGCTCTTTGGACTGACCGGTAACGAGGGCAATCACGGCGAAGATGTAAAAGAATACTACTATTACCTGGACAGTACCCCCACGCATTCCTATATGAAAATGCTTTATAAATATCCGCAGCAGGAATTCCCCTATCTTACCCTGGTGGAAGAAAACCGACGGCGCGGGAAGAGCAAATCCGAATTTGAACTCATCGACACCGGCGTATTCGATGAAGATCGCTATTTTGATGTTTTTATCGAATATGCCAAAGCCAGCCCGGAAGACATTCTGATCCGTTTTACCATTCATAATCGTGGCGCGGAGTCCGCCCCGATTCACATTCTTCCTCAGGTTTGGTTTCGCAATACCTGGTCATGGCAGGTTGATGGGCGTAAACCAAAGCTAGAGCAATACAAAAAAACCGGCGTCAAAATTCGTCAACCTGATTTGGGGAACTATCATCTATACTGCGATGACGGGCCGGAGATTTTGTTTTGTGAAAACGAGACCAATCCAAATCGCATTTATGACATGGAGAACGCCAGCGGATATTTTAAGGACGGCATCAATGCTTACATTGTCGATGGTGCCGAAGATGCAGTGAATCCAAAACAGCGGGGCAGTAAGGCAGCGGCGCATTATTTTAAAGAGATACCAGCAGGCAAATCCGCCACTATTCGATTGCGACTTGCCAACCGGGACATTTCCAAACCGTTTCAGGATTTCAAAACCTTTTTTGCAGACCGGCAAAGCGAAGCGGATGCATTTTATGCGGAAATCCAGCAGGAGATTAAAAGTGATGACGCCCGTAACATTCACCGCCAGGCGCTGGCCGGGATGATGTGGAGTAAGCAGTTTTATTATTACGACGTCACCCGCTGGTTAGAAGGCGATCCCGGACAACCGCCTCCGCCGCAAGAACGCCAATATGGCCGCAACAGCGAATGGATACATCTTAAGAATGAAGACATTATCTCCATGCCGGACAAATGGGAGTATCCCTGGTATGCAGCCTGGGACCAGGCCTTTCACTGCATCCCCCTGGCCCTGATCGATCCTGACTTTGCCAAAGACCAACTGGTGCTGCTCACCCGTGAATGGTATATGCATCCCAACGGCCAACTTCCCGCCTACGAGTGGGCGTTTAGCGATGTAAATCCGCCCGTGCATGCCTGGGCCACCTGGCGGGTGTATAAAATCGATCAAAAGCTCAAACACGGTCAGAGGAGTGATACGGAATTTCTGGAGCGGGTTTTCCATAAGCTATTGCTCAATTTTACCTGGTGGGTGAATCGCAAGGACGAGGAAGGGCACAATATTTTTCAAGGGGGATTTCTGGGGCTGGACAATATCGGCGTTTTCGATCGCAGTTCGGAGCTGCCCACCGGCGGGCACATCGAGCAAGCCGACGGTACCAGTTGGATGGCCATGTATTGCCTCAACCTGATGCGAATCGCCCTGGAGCTTTCTGACAAAAATCCGGTGTATCAGGATTTGGCGATGAAGTTTTTCGAGCATTTTCTCTATATCGCTAAAGCCATGTTTAACATTGCCGGGGAAGGGATCAATCTGTGGGATGAAGAGGATAAATTTTATTACGATGCCTTGCATTGTCCCGATGGGTCTCATTTCCCCCTGAAAGTGCGTTCCATGGTGGGATTAATTCCGTTGTTTGCTGTGGAAACCCTGGAGCCGGAGTTATTAAAGCGGGTGCCGAGATTTAAACAGCGCCTGGAATGGATTTTTGAAAATCGCCCCGATCTGGCAAACCTGGTTTCCCGTTGGTACGAGCCAGGCCTGGGTGAACGCCGTCTGCTGTCGCTGCTGCGCGGGCACCGGATGAAACGCCTGCTCCGGCGCATGCTTGATGAATCCGAATTTCTTTCCGATTATGGTGTACGAGCGCTTTCCAGGTATCATCAGGACTATCCTTATGAATTCCATATGGACGGCAATACCTTTCGGGTTGACTACCAGCCGGCGGAATCAACCACCGAAATGTTTGGCGGTAACTCCAACTGGCGGGGACCGATCTGGTTTCCGGTCAATTTTCTGATTATCGAATCCTTACAAAAATTTCATCATTATTACGGAGACAATTTCAAAATTGAATATCCCACCGGTTCCGGAAAATTCGTTACCATTGATGATGTGGCAGAAGAACTGTCGCGACGAATGTGCAATATTTTTCTACGAGATGATAATGGCCGAAGAGCGGTATTTGGTGATAATGACAAATTTCAGTCCGATCCCCATTTCCGCGATTACCTGTTATTTTATGAATACTTTCATGGGGATACCGGTCGCGGTGTCGGCGCCTCCCATCAAACCGGATGGACCGGCCTGATCGCCAAACTCCTGCAACCGCGAGGTGCGACGACTCGAAGAGCAGAAAAGAACATAGCTGTGAGAACTGATTAAAATGGAATAGTAATGTTTTGCCGTAGGCATCTTCTTAGGAAATGATCAAATTCTAAATACCAATTTTCAAACAAATTATAATGACCGAATGATATAATGAATAAAACAAATGCAAATATCTGAGGAGGATTTGCAGAAGCGAAGCCAAAGACTGTTTTAGACATTTTGTGCTAATCTTTTACTTGAGCACCCGAATACTTAAACACTTTTACCACTGAATTCTTGTATGACAATCACATTCGATAAAAATATCACTCAAAATGTTGAGGAAGCCATACAACGGGAATGGCTGGAAACCAACGGACTGGGCGGTTGGGCAAGCTCGACGATCATAGGGATGAATACCCGGTGTTATCACGGATTGCTGGTGGCGGCGACCCGTCCCCCGCTGGGCCGGATGGTCATGCTATCCAAAATGGATGAAACCATCGCTTTTGGTGGTAACCGTTTCGAACTGGGCGTCAATCAATTTCCCGGCAGCGTTCACCCGCAGGGATTTCAGTATCTGCAATCATTTGCGAAAGAACTGTTCCCGGTGTTTGAATATGAGGTGAACGGTATTCATCTCCGCAAGACAATCCTGGCTGTTCATGGGGAGAATACAAGTGTGGTGCTGTATGAAGTCCAAAAATCACCGCAAAATTTTGTTTTGGAATTACAGCCCTTTATTGCCGGCCGAGATTATCACCAGTTGATGACCGCCAATTCATCCATCAATTACAATTGGAAGTGGTGGCGTGACGTTTTTCAAATCACGCCTTATGTTGGTCTTCCGACTTTGTTCATCAAAATACCCGGTGCTTTATTTGCAGACGACCCGGATTGGTATTATCAATTCGAATATGCGATTGAGCAATATCGCGGTTTGGATCACCGCGAGGACTTGTTCACACCCGGCGTTTTTAAACTGTCCCTCCATGAAGGAAGCACGGTGGGCGTAATTGTATCCACGGACCATCCGGCTGGCAAGGATGCCTTCCAATTGCAGCAAAAAGAAAGGCTCCGTCGCCAAACAATTTTGCGCGCTGCGCCGCTGCAGGATGATTTTTGCAAAAGGTTGACCCTTGCAGCCGATCAGTTTGTGGTTCGGCGCGGGAGTGCACTGCGTACCATCATCGCCGGATACCACTGGTTTACCGATTGGGGACGGGATGCCATGATTTCCTTACCCGGCCTCACGCTGGTGACCGGGCGGTTTAAAGAAGCCAAACAAATGTTGCAGGCCTTTGCTCACTTTATGGATCAGGGGATGTTGCCCAATCATTTTCCCGATGGCGCCGAAAAACCGGAATACAACACCGTTGATGCCACCCTGTGGTTTTTTGTGGCCATCTACAAATACTGGCAATACAGCGGGGATGACAAGTTCGTTGATGATGAAATGATGCCGGTCTTGCAAGACATAATCGATTGGCACCAGCGCGGCACTCGTTACAACATTCGGGTCTCCGAAGATGGCTTGCTCAATGCCGGTAT
>CAZVKP010000160.1:0-7142 GCA_964627635.1 uncultured Calditrichaceae bacterium
CACTTTTACGCACTGCGGTGTGATGGAAAATTGATGTATATGGCCCGATGTAGCTATCTTCAATTACCGTGTTTTCACCAATGATTACCGGGCCGCGAATATGGCTGTTAATCACCTTGGCATCCTTTTTCAGAATTACCTTTCCTGCGAGATGAGATTGTCGGTCAGCCTCGCCAATAGATTCCTCTTCCAAATTTTCCAATACCAAACGATTGGCTTCCAAAAGGTCACCTGGTTTTCCGGTATCTTTCCACCATCCGGTAATCTCTGAAAATGTCACTAAATATCCGTGTTGAATTAAGTAATGATGCGCGTCCGAGATTTCCAGCTCACCCCGTGCGCTCGGAGTTATTGAATTTACAGCTTCAAAGATATGTTTATCGTAGATATAAATTCCTGCAACAGCAAAGTCACTTTTGGGTGTGGCAGGTTTTTCTTCCACGGTAACAATCTGGCTCCCTTTGATCTCGGGAACGCCGAATCTGGAGGGATCTTTCACTTTCGCAAGTGTTAAATGACAATTACAACCATCAGCTTTATATTTGTCAATAAAGCGTTTAACCCCGCCGACCACCATGTTGTCGCCCAAGTAGAAAATAAATGGCTCATCCTGAATAAAATCCTGTGCAATTTTAACGACATGTGCCAGCCCCAAGGGCGCTTGCTGAGGAATATAAGTGATATTGACATCCCATTTTTCTCCATTCCCAATCGCTTTCGGGACATCGTCCGTGTCCGAATTTATAATAATGCCAATGTCTTTTATACCGGCTTCTGCGACGGCTTCAATGGCATAATGTAAGATGGGTTTGTTTGCCACCGGGATTAAATGCTTATTTTGGGTGTGAGTAATAGGTCTTAAGCGGGTTCCTTTTCCTCCGCTTGTAATAAGCGCTTTCAAATAAACCTCCTCGTGGTTGAACCGACTATTATATAAATTTTATATGAAAGTAGTGAGATAGATGTCACATTTCGTATGGAAATTTCATAAATCGTCCAAATATATTTGGGTTTTCGAAGTTGACTGTTCAGCTCAATAAATTGCGAAAAATACAAAATTTAGAATGACCGTCTAAACGATTATGCATGGATAAATTGCTTTAATTTCAAATTCAAAAACTTAATATAGATATATTCAATCTTCTAAACAAGAATGAACATTCAACCTTTCAAAAAAAACGGCAAATAGTAAAAGCCAGTAATTTTCGATTAACATAGAAAAAATAACATTATCCATTTCGATCCAATTTACAAAATTTTTTATTTTTTACTTGCTAAGCGGTATAATCATTTTATATTATTAGCACTCGAAATGAGAGAGTGCTAAATTTTATATATAATTAATTAATTTATAATAGCTTACAAACTAAGGAGGTGAAGATGAAACTCAAACCGTTAGCAGACCGCGTTGTGGTCAAACCCATTGAGGAGGAAGACAAAACCCCTGGTGGAATTATCTTACCGGATACAGCAAAAGAAAAACCGATGAAGGGTGAAATTGTTGCTGTGGGTGATGGGAAAAGAGACGATAGCGGAGAGCGAATTAAACTGGATGTGAAAAACGGCGATGTGGTTATTTACGGAAAATATTCCGGGACGGATTTCAGAATGGATGATACGGATTTTCTTATCTTGCGTGAGTCTGATATACTGGCAATTGTAGAATAAAATTAAATGAAAAAACTATGGAGGTTAAATTATGGCAAAATTAATTGAATATAATACCGAAGCTCGTGCCAAGCTTAAAAGAGGTGTCGATAAGCTGGCAGCTGCGGTAAAAGTGACGCTTGGTCCGAAAGGGCGTAATGTAGTAATTGATAAGAAGTTTGGTGCTCCTACCGTTACAAAAGATGGTGTTACTGTAGCGAAGGAGATCGAACTCGAAGAACCAATGGAAAATATGGGTGCGCAGATGGTGAAAGAAGTTGCGTCTAAAACCAGTGACGATGCTGGTGATGGTACTACGACTGCAACCGTTCTGTCACAATCCATATTTAATGAAGGTTTGAAAAATGTAACAGCCGGTGCCAATGCCACAGAAATTCGCCGCGGTATTGATGAAGCTGTTAAAGTGGTTGTGGACGAGCTAAAGAAAATTAGCAAACCCATTGAAGGCAAAAATCAAATTTCACAGGTTGGTGCACTTTCTGCCAATAACGATGAAACCATTGGTAAGTTGCTTTCCGATGCCATGGAAAAAGTTGGAAACGAAGGCGTTATTACAGTAGAAGAAGCCAAATCCATGGAAACTACTTTGGATGTGGTAGAAGGAATGCAGTTTGATCGCGGTTATCTCTCTCCCTATTTTGTGACTGATACCGAAAATATGGAAGCGGTACTGGAAGATGTACAGATCTTGATTCATGATAAGAAAATTTCCAATATGAAAGATCTACTGCCTGTGTTGGAGAAAACTGCTCAAGGTGGAAAACCTTTGTTGATTGTTTCTGAAGATATTGAAGGTGAAGCGCTCGCCACATTAGTTGTTAATAAAATCCGCGGTACTCTAAAAGTGTGTGCGGTAAAAGCACCTGGATTTGGCGATCGTCGTAAAGCCATGTTAGAGGATCTGGCAATCCTCACCGGCGGACGCGTGATAAGTGAAGAAACCGGCTTTAAATTAGAAAATACTACACTCAGCGATTTGGGACAGGCCAAACGAATTGTTGTTGATAAAGAAAATACCACTGTAGTTGAAGGCGGCGGAAAGACTGATGATATCAAGGGCAGAATTTCGATGATCAAAAAGCAAATCGAAAACACCACATCCGATTACGATCGTGAGAAATTGCAGGAACGCCTGGCTAAATTAGCCGGTGGAGTTGCTGTGGTTAAAATCGGTGCTGCTTCCGAAGTGGAAATGAAAGAAAAGAAAGCCCTTGTAGAAGACGCACTGCACGCAACCCGTGCTGCGGTGGAGGAAGGTATTGTTCCCGGTGGTGGTGTGGCATTTCTAAGAGCCTTACCTGCACTCGAAAAATTGAAATTAGATGGCGACAAACAAATCGGCGTAAGCATTGTCCGTCGTGCTTTGGAGGAGCCAATTCGTCAGATTATTAATAATACCGGACTTGAAGGTGCAGTGATTGTTGAAAAAGTGAAAGCAAACACCGGTAATTTTGGTTTTAATGCGGCAACTGAGCAATTCGAAGACGATATGCTGCAAGCCGGAATTATCGATCCTACTAAGGTTTCCAGAGCTGCCATTGAAAATGCTTCTTCTGTTGCCGGACTCTTACTCATGACAGAAGCAATTATTGCCGATGAACCGGAAGAAGAAAAAGCACCACCAATGCCTCCTGGAGGCGGCGGTATGGGCGGAATGTACTAATAGATTTTCCCTCATGAGCTTATTGGAGCCCTCGATACTGTCGAGGGCTTCTTATTTTTTTGTAAACTATTTGGGGTATATTAAGAGAGTTTGGATTTAAATCTGTCATATAAATGAGTAGAATTAAAGTTTTAAACAACCTTCCACATTAAATTGTCAATTGTTAAAATAATTCCATTTGAAAGTTTACTACTTTATCACTATTTTTATTCGGTAAAAAATGATAAAAGCTTATGTCCACAGAAAGACAAATAAAAAAACTAACCATTCCGGATATTATTTCGTTTAAGAATCGTGGAGAAAAAATTTCAGCACTCACCGCGTATGATTATTTAATGGCTGAAATGCTTGATGAAGCGGGAATCGATCTCATTTTAATTGGCGATTCTGCGTCAATGGTGGTAGCCGGTTATGAAAATACGCTTGCGATCGGTTTGGAAGAAATGATATATCACTCCAAAATTGTTAACAAGGCGGTGAAACGTGCATTGGTTGTGGCAGATATGCCGTTTATGTCTTATCATTCATCGATTGAGAAAGGGGTTGAAAGCGCCGGTCGTTTTTTGAAAGAAACCGGTGTGCAGGCTGTTAAAATTGAAGGAGGAAAACCAGTTGCACAGTTAATCGAAAAATTGGTCGATTTTGGAATACCGGTTATGGGGCATCTGGGTTTAATTCCTCAATCTATTCATAAATTTGGCAGCTATAAATTACAGGGTAAGGAACCGGAAGTTGCAAACCAACTGAAAGAAGATGCCAAGATTTTAAAGGAAGCCGGAGTGTTTTCCATTGTTTTGGAAAAAATTCCCAGTGCTCTGGCTGCAGAGATTACCGCGAGTGTCGATATTCCGACTATTGGAATTGGTGCGGGGCAGCAATGTGATGGGCAGATATTGGTCAGTCACGATATGTTGGGCATTTTTGATAAATTCAAACCACGATTTGTTCGGCGGTATGCCGAGATAGCACAGACTATGCGAGAGGCTTTTCAAAACTACGTTGGAGATGTAAAAAGCGGTGACTTTCCAAATAAGCAGGAATCGTTTGATTAAACGAAACTGAGTCCTTTATAATTTAGAAAATGGTTATAACTGCTTTCTTTTAACCAGTCTAAAAAGTCAAATTTGTTGTTCTCCGAAATTTCCTTTGCTTAGCTGTTTCAATTTTTTTAAAAATGAACAATGAGAATCTTAAAGATTTTTTTTAAGTATGATATGCAAAGCAAAGAAAAGTGAAATAATTTCTGGAAAAAGCAAGATTACGGGAGGCCGCTAATGCAAATTGTGACCGATATCGGGGAAATGCAAAAAATTGCTGATGAGCACCGACAACAAGGAAAACGGATCGGATTTGTTCCCACCATGGGGTATCTTCACGAAGGACATTTGAGTCTTTTTCGGATTGCTCGTCCCCAATGCGATATATTCGTGGTAAGTATTTTTGTAAATCCAATCCAATTCGGGCCTAATGAAGATTTTGATGCATATCCCAGGGACTTTGAACGGGATGAAGAGCTTTGTGAGGAAGAGAAGGTTGATTTAATTTTCTACCCAAACCGGGAGCAAATGTACCCGAAACCATTTTATACTTATATTAATGTTGAAAAATTATCAGAAACCATGTGTGGCATATCTCGTCCGGGCCATTTTCAGGGAGTAACGACCATTGTCGGAAAACTATTCCATATAGTTAAACCTCATTTTGCAGTGTTTGGAGAAAAAGATTATCAGCAATTGGTTATTATTAAACAGATGGTACAGGACCTGAATTTAGATGTTAAAATTCTTGGTGGTCCCATTGTCCGTGAGCCGGATGGTTTGGCATTAAGCTCGCGAAATAAATATCTATCGCCGCAGGACCGTGAGAAAGCATTATCTTTAAATAAGAGTTTAAAACTTGTTCAAACATTGGTTGACGAAGATATTAAAAGTGCGGCAATGGTTAAAATGCAAATTGAACAATATCTCAGAAAAGTCCCCAATGCTGCAGTCGATTATATTACCATTGTGGATGCCGATAGTTTGAGACCTGTCACTGAGGTTCGGGAGAATACATTGATTGCTTTAGCTGTATATATTGGTAATACAAGACTAATTGATAATGTGGTTATCAAATAAACGAATTCAATCCGTCAAAAAATCACAGTTAAAATCAAGCAGATGCGATTTGAAAACGCATTAAATTATATTAAGCTGCAATTTGCATCTTAAATTTTTGATATTTATCAACCGGATTGAAATTTTAGTTTTCCATATTAGGTGACTATTGAAACAGCTAATTGATGAGGTGAGAGCTTAAAACAAGGAGAATTTATGAGTTTGGCAACGGTTGTGCTGGCTGCCGGCAAGGGAAAACGAATGAAATCAGACTTACCAAAAGTGTTGCATCCATTGAACGGGAAACCCATGGTTGAATATGTGATTGATGTGGCAGATAAAGTGGGATCCGAAAAAACAGTACTCATTGTTGGGCATAAAAAGGAGTTGGTTATCGATGAAATGAAAAATCGAAAAGTAGAATTTGTTGAACAGTCCGAACAATTGGGGACCGGACATGCTGTTCAGCAAACCGATCCGATTTTTAAGAATTATTCCGGCGATTTATTAGTGCTTTCGGGGGATGTTCCTTTGCTAACTCCTGAGACCATTCAGCAACTTATTGACGTTCATAAAAAAGAACAGCCCTTAGCAAGTCTCCTCACAACTGAAATGGAAGATCCCACCGGATACGGTCGTATTGTTAGAGACAAATCAGGATTTGTCCGAAAAATTGTAGAGCATAAAGATGCGGATGCGAAAATCCGGAAAATAAAAGAAATTAACGTTGGAATTTATTTATTTCAGAGCAAAGCGTTATTCCAATCCTTACCACTGATCAATAATGATAACATTCAAGGCGAATATTATTTGCCGGATGTCGTAAAAATTTATGTAGAACAGGGCAAAAAAGTTGCAGCCGTTCTATCGCCTGATGTAGAAGAAACCCATGGTATCAATAATGTTGAGCAGTTGAAGAAAGCGGAACAAATATTGTTAAGTCGTCAAAATTAGAATATCAACTTATTGATTTACAAATTCATCCGTTGGTGGAAAAGTTGAGCAAACGCTTTTAAATATCTTATGTCCCACATCGAATCCAAGTTGATTATCCATATAAAATTTGATTCATCCCTGAAATAAACGTATATTTTATATTATAAATAGTGTATACAATTTGAATTAAGGTAGAATAATGACTGAGCAAAATGAACAAACCTTAAACCTTGATCAGCAACCGGATTATCCCTCTCAAATAAATGCCCGGGAAAAAATTGTAGAAATTTTGTCCAGAGTAGAGACCCGTCATTCGTATTCGGATAAATTGCTGGACAGGGAACTGAAAGAA
Source organism: uncultured Calditrichaceae bacterium (assembly GCA_964627635.1). GTDB lineage: Bacteria > Calditrichota > Calditrichia > RBG-13-44-9 > RBG-13-44-9 > CAZVKP01. The sequence continues at coordinate 6,716 of CAZVKP010000160.1, forward strand.
TTTAATGATACTGATCGCCGTTTTATTACCGAGGTGGTGAACGGCGTGCTGCGATGGAGACTCAGATTGGATTGGTACTTAAATCAGTTATACCTCGGAGAGTATCAGAACCTGATCACAGAGGTAAGAAACAATCTACGTTCATCTATTTATCAGTTAATTTATTTAGATAAAATACCGCCGTATGCCGTTTTATTTGAGGCGGTTGAGATCGCCAAAGCTAAATTTAATCAAAAAACCGCAAACCTGGTAAATGCCATTCTTCGAAACTTTTTAAGACAGCAAAAAAAGTTCGATCTGCTGGAAATGCAATTGGATGTGCTGGACAGGTTATCATTTAGATTTTCACACCCAAAATGGTTGGTGCAGAGATGGATTGAGCATTGGGGGATTGATGAAGTTACGCAATTATGTGAGGCCAACAATA
>CAZVKP010000161.1:0-7130 GCA_964627635.1 uncultured Calditrichaceae bacterium
AGAAATAATATTTCCGGACTCTTTTACATAAAACATCCGGCATAACTTTTTTCTTATCAAGTGTTCAGAGAAATTCAGGAAATTCTTTCGGGAAATAGGTGGGAACAAGCCATGGATTTGATAGCTCTCTTCCATTAAATCAAACAATACGTGAACATTGCTAAATTCTTCAAATTCAATATTTAGCTTCTGTATCTTACGAATGCGGCGGCGTTGATCTCTTTCAATCCGGTCCAGCAACGTTTCACTTTCCTGAAGCGGAATATGAACCGTATATTCAGGTTTAAAATTCCAGCCGCTCCAGACAAATTGACGCAAATCATTCGATTCAGTGGATTGGTGAAATTCACAAAATACAAATTGTGATTCAACTTCTTCTCTCAGTAAAGATGTCACTTTATTCTGCAGCACATTTTTCCGAAAGTAGAAGGACGTTTCCGGGAAATCATCCAAGATGATACTGTTATAGGGAATAAAATAAGGGAGAGTAACATACTGTTTTCCAAATTTGTTTTGGGGATAGAGAACCACTCCTCCCAGTATGTGATTTCTTCCGGTTACAGCAATAATTTCTGCTCTTCGATCAAAAATGGTCCGGACGGAATTAATATAAGAGGAGGTTTGAAATACAGTCCCCTGGCTGGAACGCTCTACAAAATTGTCCCAATCATTCCATTGTGACGGTTCTAAATAGATCAGGTGAAATTCGGAATCTCCCACCACGAATATTTACTTTAAGTTTTGGATGAGTTTCACCATTATGGCTTTCTGAACGTGCATACGATTTTCTGCCTCATCAAAAACAATAGAATGGCGGCCATCCATTACAGCATCCGTAATTTCGTCACCACGATGGGCAGGCAAACAATGCATGACTTTAACATTTTCTTTAGCGTGTTTTAGCAGTGCTTCATTTATCTGATAAGCTTTAAATATTTTCTTTCGTTTTTCACTTTCAGTTTCCTGTCCCATACTGGCCCAAACATCGGTATAAACCACATCCGCTTCTTTCACTGCAGCCACAGGATCACTCACAATTTCTATACTGCTTAATTTGGCATTTTGAGCATTTTGAAAAGTAGTATTATCGGGTTCATAATCCCGGGGGGTACAAATAACTAAATTGATAGGAACGCGTGAAGCAAAATTAATCCATGAGTTAGCAACGTTATTACCATCCCCAACATAGGTTATTTTTTTCCCATCCAGAGATTCCAAATGTTCCAGAATGGTAAAGGCATCTGCCATAATCTGACAGGGATGATTATAATCTGTTAATCCGTTGATTACCGGCACAGAAGAATATTCAGCTAATTCTTCAATATGCGAATGTTCAAAAAGCCGTGCCATGATTAAATCGTTATAGCGGGAAACAACCTGAGCTACATCTTTTACCGCCTCTCGCTTACCAATTCCAATATCTGACGGTGACAGGTAAAGGGCGTATCCACCCAATTGATAAATACCGGTTTCAAAAGAAATTCTGGTACGTGCAGACGGTTTGGCAAAAATCATGGCCAATGACAAACCTCTTAATAAATGATGTTCTTCCCTGTTTTTAGTCTTTTGTTTTAGTTCTTTGGATAATTCAAATATCTCAAATATTTCCTGGCGGGTTAAATCGGCAATAGACAGAAAATCTTTTTTCACTGTAACCTCCGGTTTAAGTTCAGTACAAAGAAAATTTCCGTAAGTAATGTTCTATTAGAATAATTAAAGGATATATCTCCTCAAATCTTCATCTTCAACAATGTCTTTCAGTGTTTCTCTAACAAATTGTCCATCCAGAAAAACTTCTTTCTTTTTAATTTCGGAAGCTTCAAATAAAAGTTGTTCCAAAAGTTTGCTCATAATGGTATGCAGTCGGCGGGCACCGATATTTTCTGATTTACTGTTCACAAAATTGGCTGTTTCAGCAATTTCCAAAATAGCATCATCAGCAAATTTCAACTGAATTCCTTCGGTCTCAAGCAAGGCATGGTATTGTTTAACAAGTGCATTTTGCGGTTCCTGTAGAATCCGAACAAAATCTCGTGCTGTGAGACTATTTAATTCCACCCTAATGGGAAATCGCCCCTGGAGTTCAGGAATCATATCTGCAGGTTTAGATACATGAAATGCACCTGAGGCAATAAATAGCACGTGATCTGTTTTAACCATGCCGTATTTAGTAACTACCGTAGTACCTTCCACAACAGGTAACAGATCTCTTTGTACGCCCTCACGACTTACATCCGGCCCCTGCCCCCCACTCCCCTGCTGGCCTGAAATTTTATCTATTTCATCCAGAAAAACGATGCCGGAGTTTTCGACCCGCTTAATGGCTTCCCGGGTAACAACGTCCATATCGATTAATTTTTGTGCTTCTTCCTGAGTTAAAATTTCCATCGCTTCTTTTACGGGCACTTTGCGTTTCTTGGTTTTCTTGGGCATCAAATTTCCAAAAAGTTCGCGCAGGTTTATTCCCATTTCCTCAATTCCAACCGGTGAAAATACCTGCATCATCGGTGTTGAATCCGAAGGCATATCGAGTTCAACTTCCCTGTCGTCCAAATCGCCTTTCAATAATTTTTCCCGGAACCGTTCACGGGTTTTTTCGGCACGATCTTCAGTCGATTCAATTTGTTGGCTTTCCTCTTCCTGGAATCCTGATTTGGGGGGTGCTTTTGGACGTGGCACTAAGATGTCCAGCAGTCTTTCAATGGCTCTTTCTCTTGCCCTGCCTTGAACAGCCTGGGTCATTTCTTCCCGTACCATTCCAATTCCAATATCCACTAAATCCCGGATCATACTTTCCACATCTCTTCCCACATAGCCCACTTCGGTAAATTTTGATGCTTCAACTTTAATAAAAGGAGCATCTGCTAATCGTGCCAAGCGCCGACTTATTTCCGTTTTTCCCACGCCGGTAGGTCCTATCAGGATAATATTATTAGGTAGAATCTCATCCCGTATGTCATCAGTCACCATCTGCCGCCGCCACCGATTTCTTAGCGCAATTGCGACCATTCGTTTTGCTGCATCTTGCCCAATAATGTATTTATCTAATTCTTGAACAATCTGCTTTGGAGTTAATTCTTTTCCCTCTTGTGGCATACCTATCCTCTCAAAGCTTGTCTTATTTTAAAGTTTCAACAACAATATTGTCGTTTGTGTAAATACAGATATCTGCTGCAATTTTCATTGCTGCTCTCACAATTTGTTCCGCAGACATATCCGAGTGATCACGTATTGCCCGTGCCGCAGCTAATGCATAAGGGCCACCCGAACCAATGGCAACAATATTATCATCCGGCTCTACCACATCTCCTGTTCCCGAAACGATTAACGCAGTGGATTCATCCACTACTGCCAACATGGCCTCTAACCTGCGTAAAAATTTATCAGTTCGCCACTCTTTTGCCATCTCAACCGCAGATCTCGCAAGATTGCCGTTATATTGCTGTAATTTCTCTTCAAACTTTTCAAAAAGTGTAAAAGCATCTGCAGAAGCACCCGCAAAGCCAGCCAAAATTTTATCGTCATATAGCCGACGAATTTTGCGGCTACTATGTTTCATCACGGTATTTCCCAATGTTACCTGTCCGTCTCCAGCCACCGCTGCATCACCATTGTGAAGCATCCCAACTATAGTGGTATTTCTGAATTGCGTATTTTTTTCTGTCATCACTCACTATCCAAGTTTAAATTAATTGAAATATCAATTTAAGAAGTTTTATATGCTATGCCAAACAATCACTAAAAAATACGAATACGCTTTATGAAATTTCAGGCATAAAAAAACGCCCGGATAAAATCTCCAGGCGATAACTATAAAAACAATTTACTAAAATTTGAATATTTTAGATTTTTCGGCGTAATCTGGCAATTGGTAGTCCCATTTGTTCCCGATATTTTGCCACGGTTCTTCTGGCAATGGGTATGCCTTTTTGTTTCAGCAACTCTGATAATTTATCATCACTATACGGTTTGTTGGGATCTTCATTATCAATCACAGTCCGAAGTTGTTCTTTTATACGAAGCGTTGAAATTTCCTCTCCCTCTGAATTATCCATACCCTCATTGAAAAAGTATTTTAGCTCAAAAACGCCATAATCAGTTTGAACATATTTCCCATTAGCCACCCGACTCACAGTTGAAATATCCATTTCAATAATGTTGGCAACATCTTTCATAATCATCGGTTTTATGTACTCCGGTCCTTTCTCAAAGAATTCTTTCTGCAATTCTACAATTGCATTCATTGTCTTAAGCATGGTTACCCGGCGTTGCTGAATGGCATTGATGAACCATCGAGCGCTTTCAACCTTTTTTCGCAAAAATTGGCGAACATCTTTATCTAATTTTCTAGCTTTACGCATTAGTCTTTTGTAGTGATTGCTAATTCTCAATCCGGGCATATTCCACTCGTTAAGAGAAACCACCAATTCATCATCTACTTTTTCAACAATAAAATCAGGTACTACATAATTTTGACGGGTATCCCAAAATCCTTCGCCCGGTTTGGGATTTAATTTATTGAATACCTGGATTGCCTCTTTAATTTCATCAATCTTGACATCCAGAATATCAGCGATTTTTTCGTATCTTTTATTGATAAAATCGTTATATGCTTCTCTAATAATTCGTAGTGCCAAATCTTTTTTGCCATTAATGTCCAGAGTTGTTAACTGGACTTCCAAACATTCTTGAAGATTGCGTGCGCCTATACCAACCGGATCGAATTGTTGAATTTGTTTGAGAACTTTACGCACTTCTCCAGGTTCACGATCGAATATTTGAGAGATACTTTCAATCGAGACTTCCTGATCCAAATACCCGTCATCCCTTAAGTTGTAAATAATGTATTCGCCAACACGAAAGTATTCTTCGCTTAAATTCAGCATGTGAAGTTGTTCGAGAAGATATTCCGCCATGGTGGCTTCATAAACCTCGGGGCGCTCATAATCATCTTCTTTTTTATCACGGGGTAATTTTAAATCATAACTTTCTTCATCATTTACCAATTCTTCCCAGTTGGTTTCATCTTCTAATTCTTCATATTTTTCTTCTTCTTCAGTTTTATTATTTTCCTCCAGTTGATCAAATTCTTCCTGTATTTCTTCTGTTTCCTCCGGGTTCTCATCGAGAGTTTCTTCATCTTCCTGCAAATCTTCCATTTCTTCAGCCTCTTCCAGAACCGGATTTAGTTCCATTTCCGTTTTAATCTTCTGTTCCAAACTTAACATGGGAAGTTGCAGCAGAGTAGAAAGCAGAATCTGCTGGGGCGTCAGACGTTGTTCAAGTGAAAGATGTTGACTTAACTTTACCATAAACCAAATACCTTCCTGTTCGATAATCCTTTTGGCACAATATGTGTAATAAATTATAGTATCAGTAAATGATTGTCAAGAGGAATTTGATGATACGGAGTATTCTTCATTTTATACAATTTAAATATTTCACTTCTAAAATTCGGATTGATAAAATACCTCTGATAAGTTATATTTTGTTCATATGAGTTATGAAAAGTAAATAGATTTAATATAGACACAATTTTCAGATTTAAATGTAAATATAATATACTATTAAGGAGGATTTTATGAAGCGTAAGTTTATTTTACTAATTATTCCGTTTTTAAGCATTTTGTTAAGCACAGATGGATTTACCCAGATTTCAATAAGTAAAGGATTAAAAGGCGGTCTTAATTTCTCAGACATTACCGGTGATGATGTGCCGGATGAAACGGAAAGACGTAACGGATTTAATGGGGGTGTTTTTGTAAATTTAGATGTGGCACATTTGATATCTATCCGGCCGGAGATTGCCTATAGCCAGCGGGGAGCCACTGTTATTGATGACCAGGTGGAAAGTCAATGGAATCTATCATATATTGAAGTGCCTGTACTTTTTAAAGTAAAAATACCAATGGCCAACCCGACATTTTTACCGGGATTTTTCGCGGGTCCTTCCTTTGCTTATTTACTAAACTCCGATTTGGAATCTGGAGAAACCGGGGAGGTTGATCTAAAAGATCATACAAAATCCATTGATGTTGGAATTGTTGTTGGATTTGGAATTGGGTTTGGACCTTTATCTGTGGATGCGCGCTATAATTTTGGTTTAAATAGCATAGATGATGGAATTCAGCAGGCATTCGAACCGGGAGTTGAATCGGAAGACCTTGATTTCAAAAATCAAGTCATTTCGATAAACGGCAGCTTAGCGTTATAATATAAATATTGGGTTTCATTATTGCGTTAGTTAGTATATCATAAAATTTTTTTGAGGAAAGTACGGCGATGCAATGATATGGGGCCAAACTTTCGAACTGCCTCACGATGAAATGCGGTTCCATACCCTTTATGCCGGTTGAATCCATAGCGGGGGAACTCTTGATGGTATTTAATCATGAGACGGTCTCTGGTTACTTTTGCAATTATAGATGCCGCTGCAATGGTGAATGAATGATCATCACCGTTGATAATCGCTTCCTGTCGGAAAAATTTTTCCGGTAATTCATAGCCATCATAGATGATATAGTCCGGTTGTATGGACAACGAACCAATGGCTTTTCGCATTGCCTTAAAGGTTGCCTGGTGAATGTTTATTTTATCAATTTCCTGAGGTGAGATAATGCCAATTCCATGTGCTAAAGCTTCATTAAGTAGGATTGAATAAATTTCCTCTCTTTGTTTTTCAGTCAGTTTTTTTGAATCGCGAACTTCAGGAATGTAAATATAAGAAGGAAATATTACCGCAGCCGCAACAACCGGACCTGCCAGCGGGCCACGACCTGCTTCATCTACACCGGCGATGTAGGATAAATTTTGTTGCCAAATAAGATGCTCAATTTCCAGCCGTTTAGGAATTTGTTGTTTGGAATCTACTGGCTGAAATTGGTACATTTACAAACTCCAGTAATAGGAAAGTTTAAAAAACAAAATTCTATTGGCAGATGTAAATGAATTGCCAACCTTGTCCCACTCTTCGGTATAGGCGAGATATAAGGTGCTACCCTGTTTAAATCTCCATCCTAAAAGTAAGTTACCACTAACTCTATCCCAAACGCGATATAAAACCCGACCTTCAGTGGGATCAAAAAAAGCGGATTCAGCATCATTTTAATGATGTAGCAATCACCGAGAAA
>CAZVKP010000162.1:0-7128 GCA_964627635.1 uncultured Calditrichaceae bacterium
ATGGAACACGGATTACGCGGATGACACGAATTGTCTCGGAGGTTTGTTTTTTGAAATTTTTATTATTGAATCTGTGCAAATCAGTGCAATCCGTGTCATCCGTGGTCTATCGTTTTTTGAGCTGATTTTTAAAGAATATTTCAATCAAAAAGGGGAAAATCAAATATTATGATCGATTTTTTTGAAGCGCGTGAGCAAATCAGAAAGAACTGCCCAACACCGAGCACAGATGTGCATGAACTCCCCGGTTCTCTCGGTTTTATCCTGACCGAAGATGTAATAGCAAAAGACCACAGTCCTTTATTTGATAACTCTGCCATGGATGGATTTGCCGTAATTGTCAGTGATGTTGAGCAGGCTACTCCGGAAAATCCTGTTATGCTGTTTTTAAAGGGCACGATTCAAGCAGGAGACCAACCAGAAATTTCTCTGCAAAAAGGGGAAGCCATAAAGATTTTTACCGGTGCTGCCATCCCCCCGAGTACCCAGGCTGTTGTCATGAGAGAATATGTTGAAGAATCCGGCGACAGAATTAAAGTCAAACGGCCGGTCAGAATAGGGGAAAACATTCGCCGGCAGGGAGAGGAATATCAGCCTGGTGAACAGATCTTCCCAAGGGGAACCTTGATTACTCCACCGGTTCTGGGCATGCTGGCACATCTGGGTTATACGGAGATCCCTGTTTTTCGCAAACCCCAAGTGGCAGTTTTGATAACCGGAAATGAATTGGTCCAACCCGGCGAACAACCTCAACCTGGTCAAATTCGGGACTCCAATTCCTTTACATTGTCTGCAATGCTCGATGAGATGAATAATAGCGCTATTGAAATTAAAAGAGTTTCGGATGAGGAAACTGAACTCAGAAACGCATTTTCCGATTCACTACAAAAAGCGGATGTTTTGATTTCTGTCGGCGGTATCTCGATGGGCGATTATGATCTGGTGAAATCCACAGTGGAGGATCTGGGAGTTTCTACTGTTTTCTGGAAAGTTGCCATGAAGCCCGGGAAACCCAATTATTTTGGGATTCTGGACAAAAAATTGGTTTTCGGTTTGCCGGGAAATCCGGTCTCCGCCGCTGTTTCTTTTCATACGCTGGTTTGCCCGGCCTTAAATAAAATGTCAGGTATAGAAACCGACAGCGAGCAGCTTTTGCAAGCTAAATTATTGAATTTTGTCCGCAAGAAAGCAGGTCGATTAGAATTTCTGCGGGGAAAATATTATCGAAATTTCAATGGCGAATTGTTAGTTGAACCGGATAAATCTCAGGGCTCACATATGCTGACGGGTTTGGCAAATGCCAATTGCTTGATTTACCTGCCGCGTGACGAGACTGAATTCAAAGAAGGTCAAATAATAAACATTCAACCTTTACAATGGAGTACTTTATGATAGAAGAAACCGGAAAAATTGTGGCTTTGTCCATCAGCCACAAAAAGGGCATTCCAAAACGGAATGTGGAGTCAGTCAGATTAATTGAAGAATATGGAATTGAGGGGGATGCTCATGCCGGAAGCTGGCATCGCCAGGTAAGCCTTCTGGCGATGGAAAGCATTCAGAAGATGATCACAAAGGGTATTCATATCCGCCCGGGTGCTTTTGCGGAAAATATTACCACCGAATTTGTTAATATCCCTCATTTGTGTATTGGCGATAAAATTCGCATTGGTTCCACCGAGTTGGAAATCACCCAAATCGGAAAGGAATGCCATTCCCGCTGTGCCATTTATCATCGGGTGGGTGATTGCGTGATGCCGCGGGAGGGGATTTTCGCCCGAGTACTGTGTGGCGGAACGATACAAACCGGAGATTCCCTTCAAGTCATTTCTAAACAGCAACCAGAATTTGCATCCACAGAAAGCAAGAAAGTATGAGTGAGTTGCTTCTCCCCTGGCAAATACTCCCTATTTTCTTCCTGGTGGCATTTATGTATGCTATGGTGGGACATGGCGGTGCATCCGGTTATTTGGCGCTGTTTGCATTGCTTGGTTTTGCACAACCACAGGTGGCTCCCATTGCACTCAGTCTGAATATAGTGGTCTCAACAACCGGATTCGTAAATTATTACCGGGGTCGTCATTTTTCGCTGCAATTGCTGTTGCCTTTTGTGGTCGCCTCGATTCCAGGAGCATTCATCGGTGGATGGATTCCCATCTCTTCTCAACTGTTTTCATTTCTGCTGGGAATTGCGTTATTTTTGGCATCGCTGAGAATTTTTATCCTTCGGGATATCCGTGAAAAACCATTAAAAGAGGGGGATCGCACAATCTGGATGCTCGGTTTGCCAATTGGTTTTGTGTTGGGATTTTTTTCCGGATTACTGGGTATCGGAGGAGGCATATTTTTGAGTCCGGTGATTTTGCTGTTGCGCTGGGCGGATGCTAAGAAAACCGCGGCGGTTTCCAGTGCCTTTATTTTGCTGAACTCCATTAGCGGACTTTTTGGCCATATCGCCCGCGGCAACTTTTACTGGGAAACTGCTCTCACATTAGCTGGCGTAGTTTTTATGGGGGGCTTCCTCGGTTCTTATTTGGGTTCACGGCAAATGAAAGTTGCCGGCGTGCAAACTGCCCTGGGATTTGTGTTAATCATTGCCAGCATCAAATTGGTGTTGAAATATTTTAATTTGTCATAAACCTCTGAACTACTCATTTCAATTAATTTGAAAAATTTAAAAACACTACATATTGTCGGACCCAAAAAGAGCGGCAAAACCACGTTACTGGAATTTTTAATCCGGGAATTGAGAAATAAGGGATTGCGGATTGGCGCCTTAAAACACAGTTCTCACCAGCATCCACTGGACAAGGAAGGCAGCGATTCAGACCGGCTGAGAAAAGCCGGTGGCAATCCTACCATTTTTTCCACACCCAATGGCATGGCGATCTTTTTGGATGATACTCTGGGACCGAACACTGAGGAAATCCTATCGACCGTCTATCGGGACTGCGATCTGGTTTTAGTGGAATCGTTTCGGGATGCTCCCGGTCCGAAAATCGTTGTTGGTGACAGGGAAGAAATCCCACCCCAATTAGCAAATGTGATCGCTGTTGTGAATGAACACGGCGTGCACTCTCATTATCCGGCATTCCAATCGCAAGACTCCAAATTGATATATTTTATTATACGTCGCTTTAACTTGGAAAAATTGGTGGTAAGTAATAAATAAAACAATAAAAATATTGGTAGAGCAAATTGGGAATTTTTATTCCAGATGATGAAATTCTTAACTAATTGCAAGATGTTCAGCCGGCTTGGTTTTGTTTAATTACCCGAATACGTTTTGAAGACGATTTAACATTTTTAGATTCCATAATCTTGGGATTGTTCTGCAATATCATGTCTGTGAAAAAACAGAGCAAGTCCATACGTTCCTCAAGAGATAATGATTGAAACCATCGGGCTTTGGCTTCGGAAGTTTCCTCAGACCAACTGTGAGAGACATCTTTATTCATGAGTTACTTTATGCTGTTATTTTTTTTATTTGTGAACTTAATATAAATATAAGCATTGGATTTGCCTAAGCGAAAGTAAAGTAGTTGATCTTACAGAAAAAATTTTAAAATAAAAATAAATTCCATTTTATACATAATAACAGGACAAATTTTATTATAAAAGATAATCATTGTGTCGCTAGATCAGCTTGATTAATAAATATACAAGATAAATATTAATGAACCTCAACCCCATCCCCCAGATATGCATTCTGATCAGTTTGAAGATTGCTACACCCCCTTCCCCTTCTCCAAATTGGAGAAGGGGAAGGGGGGTGGGGGAAAGGGATGAGGTATTAATATAATCACCAAGTCATACAAATAAATTAATATTAATACAGAATGCTGAGCAAATGACATAATCAATAAAACATTTTATATTGTAGCAAATTTAAATAAAATTTATAAAACGTATGAGCAAAGTCGAACTAAATACCCAGGCCCCGGACTTTTCATTAGAAGATTTAAATGGTAATGAAGTCCGCTTCTCTCATTACCGGGTGCAAAAAAACGTGCTGTTGGTTTTCAATCGCGGGTTTACCTGACCCTTCTGCCGGCGGCATCTGGCGCAGTTGCGTCAGGATTTTGAGGAATTTAACAAACGAGATACTGAAATTCTGGTGATAGGTCCGGAAGATGCTAAACAGTTCCGGGATTACTGGCATAAAGAATCCCTCCCGTTCAGGGGACTACCCGATCCCGATCATAAAGTGCTGAAACTTTATGGACAACAGATAAAACTTTTTAAATTTGGAAGAATGCCTGCTCAAGCCCTCATCGATAAAAAAGGAATCGTCCGGTTTGTTCATTATGGTAATTCCATGCGGGATATTCCTTCCAACCAAAGCATGTTTGAAATTTTAGATCAAATCAATTAACATCTTTTTCTCTATATAAATTTTGCAATTTAAAAACTGACCTTTTTCTCAATCTCGGTGTGAGTTTGAATTTTATAGATGTGAGGGAAAAGTATTTGATTTTGCTGCTGAATATTTCCTATATTAAAACTCAAAACGGAATTTTATTCAAAAAATTAGATATTATCATCTGATGATAACAAGAACGGGGAAATTATTTCTCCGATGTGAAGCTAAAAAGCTCTGACAAATAAACACGAAGGAGGCCGTCATGAAGAAATTATATTTATATATTCCGATTTTAATTATGGTGTTTTCCAGTTTGTTATTCAGTCAAATGTATGAAGAAAAATCTCAGGAGATGGAGAAAACCGATTATACATTAAAAAAATTATGGGAAACTGATAAAGTCTTAAAAGTACCAGAGTCGGTTTTTTATGATGCGGAAAGAGACATTCTCTATGTTTCAAATATTAATGGTCAGCCTTTGGAGAAAAATGGTGAAGGTTTCATCTCGAAGCTAAAATTGGACGGAACGGTGGAAACGCTGAAATGGGTAACCGGACTGAATGCGCCCAAGGGAATGGCAGTGCATCAAGGGAAATTATATGTTTCGGATATTGACCGATTGGTTGCCATTGATATTGAGAAGGGTAAAATTGCGAAATCGTATCCCGCCAAAGGTGGCATTTTCCTGAATGATGTGACGGTAGATAAAGACGGCAATGTTTACGTATCCGATTCATCCGAGAAAAATAGTGTCATTTACAAATTAAGCGGCGACAACCTCGCGGTATGGGTCAAAAGTGACGAAATCAACCAACCCAATGGTATCTATGCCAATGGAAATAAACTGCTGGTAGGAAACTTTGCCAATGGAGAATTCAAATCTATCAATTTTTCCGATAAAACAATCAAATCAATAACCACAACCGGATTTGGCATAGACGGTTTGGTAATGGACAAACACGGTAGTTATTTACTTTCCGATTGGCAAGGCCACACCTACGTTTATACAAAAACGGGCGAATTGAATGAATTACTGGATACCACCGACGACAAGATAAATTCAGCGGATATTGAATATATTCAGGATAAAAAACTGCTGTTAATTCCAACTTTCTTCGATAACCGTGTGATGGCATATAGAGTGGGGAAATAGCCGTTTATTACCATACATTTTAGAATTCTCTTTGATTGTGAATATTTGGGGTCTAGGTACCCCAAAATCGTTGCACAAAAGGATGGGGAGAATCAATAGGCGAATGAATTATAAACAAATCTTTCAATTTATAAGGGTGCATCATCTTAAAAATTTTTTATGATGATATTGGGAAACCTTAAAAGTTGATAACGGTTAAAAATCAAGGTGAGACATGAAAAAGCTTGGGCAAACTTTGGATCATATAGTGCATCAATTCGATCGTTTAAATCCGGTTTTTAAAAAGGATTTAAATTCCGGGGATAAGCTTGCCATTACCACACAAAATTCCCAATATTATATTGAAGTTATCGAAGATTCCCGTTACCAGGTAAGGGGCGGGTGGTTCGATCGGCAGGGTCTCTCGCCCTTGGAAACGACCATCCATGGATGCACGTTCGGAAGCAGCGTGATCATGATCGATATTCTGGCAGCCTGTGGTCTGTGCATCGAATTTGGTAATCGGGTGGTTACCAGTCCCATTAAAAAAATACATCTTTTTTCTTCCCAGATTAAAAATTAGGATGTCAAAACAGCTCGAAAATCCAACGGGATTCACCAAAGATGGGGGTTGGCAGATTGGTGCTCAAAGAACTTTTTCAATTATCTTCTGTGCTTCATACCAAGAGGCGGCGTATTCCCACTGATATTGACCGGATCAACTCGCAACGAGTAACCTACATCACCGCTAATCTCGAGAGCGGCACAGCGTTAGGTGATGCCGTAGAGAAAATTCAAAGCGAGTTGCAAGATTATCCACTGCCCGAAAATTTTTCTCTTGTCTTCAGCGGGGAATACGAGGAACAGCAAAAGGCTCAGCGCGATTTTACACTGTCCATTATTATGGCAATCATCCTGATCTACATGGTAATGGCGGCTCAATTCGAGCGTTTTCTCGATCCACTTATTGTGATGGTGTCTGTGCCATTGGCAATCATTGGGGTAGTTCCAACCCTGCTGATTACCGGCACTTCGATCAATATCCAGAGTTTGATGGGAATTGTAATGTTGATTGGAATTGTTGTAAACAATGCCATTGTTCTGGTGGATTATATTAATCTGATGCGCCGCGAAAAGAAGCTGGATATCCGGGATGCCGTGGTGCAGTCGGGTCGTCTGCGGTTACGTCCTATTCTGATGACCACTTTTACCACCGTTTTGGGTATGCAGCTTCTTTCATTTGGTACCGGTGCGGGTGGAGAAATCCAGGCAGCACTGGCAAGAGCTGTTATTGGCGGACTTATTGTGTCGACTTTAATTACACTGGTCCTAATTCCGACAGCCTATACCAGCATTCACGATTTGTTGAGAAAGGTGAAAGCATAAATAATTGTTCTGATTCGTCTTATTCGCAACAGCGTTATTAATCAAGAGTCATTTTTATAATGCCGTTTACAGAAATCACTGCTGGTGAGTTATTGTCAATCATCACCCATATAAAAAAATGGGTGACCAACTTTCTTCGTGCAAAAGCAAAATAAAGCTAAAATAGCATTATTTTTTTCACTCTGTTCAAACCCAAAGTTTTCTATTAAAATACGGCTAAAATCATACGTATAAAATATGTTATATAATT
>CAZVKP010000163.1:0-7076 GCA_964627635.1 uncultured Calditrichaceae bacterium
CCGAACCACTTTCGCAGCTCGCTGGATGGTGCGACTTCTTTTATCCAGTCATCAATATTTAATTTTTCTTTCTTTACACCGCGAGGCCAAACACGATCCACTAAAAACCGTTTCCCATCAGCAGCATCCGGATTTTCATACACACGCTTTATTTTGATCATTGACCATCTCCTCCCTAAAAGATACCCGCTTTTAGAGTTTCAATTATTATAAGACAAGATGATCAATGAGTTTCGTTGGTTTTACTTCCAAAGAAAAAAACATTTAAGCTGCTGTTACTTGCTTTGCTTGTTCAATTGCTTTCGGAAATAAAATATTATTCTCCAAATGAATATGTTGATGCAGATCTGCTTCAAATTCCTGAAGAAAATTATAAACCATCTCAAAGGTCGCACATGCATCGTCCGGAAGCTTATAATCATTACTTAGACGCCGAATTTCCTTGAGTATATTGCCTGCAGTATCGTGTTCCATCTCCATCATACGCATCGGTTGATGGATATGGTTAATCGGAAAATTGAAATTTACATCCTGACCCTTTTTAAACGCCACAAGTTTTTTTATGGTGGGGAAAAGGATATGTTCTTCTTTCTGTAAATGTGATGCCAATTCCTGTCCCAACTGATGGAATAGCTTAGAAATCTGTATTGTCTCCGGATGAGTTTCACCATGCGCCTGCCCCACTTTTTCAACATACTGCGGCATTTCGCTTAATGATTTTTTCACATAACTATGATGATTATTAATAATATAATCAACCAAAAAATCCGGTTCCCATTGATTGAATCTATTCATAGCAGAGTTGGTCGAATTTGTTTTAACTTTTTCCAAATCATTACGGACATTTTGTACATTAACATCTGCCTCTTTACAAACCTGCTCTAAAGTTTTTTCCCCGCCACAACAGAAATCCAAATTATATTTATTAAAAACTTCCGCGTTACGAAAGTCCCTTGCAACAATTTCACCAATTGTTTCATGATTATTTTTTTCACTCAATTTGGTAATTTCGACTTTCCAAACCTCCGGCCCTTGTTTCAGATACTCCCATTCAAATCGACCGGAATATTCTGTTGAAAACTGAAAGTAAAGCGGTTCAGGCTCATGATCAGTTATTAAAACAATGCTCTCCCCCGATCCAACTTCTTCAAACTTCTGAAAAATCATTGGATGCTTTTTAGCCGGTTCTACATTTCTTACATCTATTTCTATATTTGACGACATTTTTAACCTCCTTTATCAGAATTACTTTGATATTTAATAAAAGCTATTAAACCTATTCTTATATTTAAGACTCCTTTGTCTTAAATATAAATTCATAAACAGATTTTGTCAAGTTAAAATATTTTATACTTCAGATATCCTGACTTAGTCGTAATATACGGTTGTCTTTTACGCCAGTGAGATAAAATTCTGAAGAAACCGTTAAAACGGTTTTCTGTCTCACTTTTCTGCTGCATCAGCCTCGGCTAAAATAGGCAATAAAATCAGGACTTTTTGAATTTACGAAAATACGGTTTTGATGACTTTAAATTAACCACTAAGTCAGGATTCCTGATACTTACTTGTTATAAAGTTTTATTACAGTTATGGGAAAAACTTACTTATATCGATTCATATGAACCATTCCACCTTGCAGGTTCCGGGAGAGAATTTAAAGATTTTCAAGAAATATTTACAACTCATTACACAACTTAAAATGAGATCAACA
Organism: uncultured Calditrichaceae bacterium; assembly: GCA_964627635.1. Classification (GTDB taxonomy): domain Bacteria; phylum Calditrichota; class Calditrichia; order RBG-13-44-9; family RBG-13-44-9; genus CAZVKP01. The sequence goes on from CAZVKP010000163.1 coordinate 1,712, forward strand.
TAAATAAAACTCCCTCTTCCTGCTTTGAAGAAAAGGGAGTTTTATTAAAAAAAAATATTAACCGAACACTTCCTTTAATGCTTGATAATTGGCTTCAACAGTTTTTTGAATGTCTGCTTCGCTGTGTGCAGCAGAAATGAAAGATGCTTCAAACTGGGATGGGGCTATGTAAATCCCTTCTTCCAGCATGACGCGAAAATATTGCGCAAACTTTTCGGTGTCCGACTTCGTTGCACTGGCATAATCCACTACATTGTCCGCTGTAAAATAAACGCAACTCATTGAACCAACCCGAGTGAGAAAAACCGGCGCATCTACTTTTTCAACATTTTCTTTAAATCCCTTTTCTAAAAACAATGAGTTCTTTTCTAAATCAGAATAAAAATCAGGTTGATTGACAATTTTCAAAGTTTCCAACCCTGCACGCACCGCCAATGGATTACCCGATAGTGTGCCAGCCTGATAAACAGGTCCTGTGGGTGAAATTTGCTCCATGATTTCTTGTTTTCCACCGTAAGCGCCGACAGGTAAACCACCGCCAATAATTTTACCCAAAGTTGTTAAATCCGGGGTAACACCGTACAGCTCCTGAGCACCGCCTTTCGCCACCCGGAATCCACTCATCACTTCGTCAAAAATTAATAGAATATCATTCACCTGAGTTATTTCCCGCAGTCCTTGCAAAAAGTCATTTTCAGGTGGAATCACTCCCATATTGCCAGCCACCGGCTCAATAATTACCGCAGCAATCTCATCTTTATATTGGTTTATTAACATTTCTACGGAATTTAAATCGTTAAAATTTGCGAGTAAAGTGTCTGCAATAGTGCTTTCTGTAACCCCCGGACTATTTGGAACACCTAAAGTTGTTGCCCCTGAGCCAGCCTGGACAAGAAAGCTGTCCCCGTGCCCATGATAACAACCAACAAATTTAACAATTTTGTTCCGACCAGTATAACCCCGGGCTAACCGGATAGCGCTCATCGTGGCTTCTGTACCGGAATTGACCAAACGCACCATTTCAATGGAAGGTACCATATCTGTTATCAATTCAGCCAATTCGATTTCAAGTTCAATTGGCGCACCAAAACTGGTCGCTTTGGCTGCCTCTTCCTGAACTGCCTCCACCACACGCGGATGACTGTAACCCAAAATTAAAGGACCCCAGGAAGCGACATAATCGATAAATTCATTTTCGTCCACATCATAGATTTTTGAACCAACTCCTTTTGTTAAGAAAAGTGGATCTTCTCCCACGGAGCGAAACGCCCGTACCGGTGAGTTCACTCCACCAGGAATAACCTTTTGTGCTCGTTCAAATAGTTGTTTACTCTTTTGAAATGTTCGCATCATTCACTCCTCATTCGCTCTTTTTTTCTTTTTATTGGTCAGTTGCTCATTGTGCGCTGGCTGTCTCTTACCTGGGATTAACTGCGTTGTAAAAAAATGTTCAAAACTTTAAGGTTTTAAATGGTGATTAAAAAGTTTCTCATTTAAGTAGACTACCATATGACTGCCAGAGACTGTAATCGCTTATAAAATTAGATTTTACCCTTATTAAAGTTTTTCAACAACCTCTTTCGAAAAATAAGTTAAAATTGAATCAGCTCCAGCTCGTTTTATTGAAGTCAACGACTCCAGCATCACCCGGTCGTGATCGATCCATCCTTTTTCCGCAGCCGCCTTAATCATTGCAAATTCACCGGATACCTGGTAAGCCGCAGCCGGCATCCCAAACTCATCTTTCACCCGACGAAGAATATCTAAATATGGAAGTGCTGGTTTAACCATGATGATGTCTGCGCCTTCATCAATATCCAACGCCACTTCCCGCATGGCTTCCTCACTATTTGCAGGATCCATCTGATAGCTGTTGCGATCACCAAATTGGGGAGCAGATTCAGCAGCATCACGGAACGGGCCATAGAATCCGGATGCATATTTTGCAGCATAGCTCATAATTGGAATGTTGGGATAGCCTTCCTCATCCAGCGCCTCCCTTATTGCTCCTACCATACCATCCATCATCCCGGACGGTGCCACCATATCCGCACCGTTTCGTGCATGGACTTTCACCTGTTCCGCCAAAAGTTCCAAAGTTGCATCATTATCCACATCCTTATTTTTAATGGGACCACAATGTCCGTGATCGGTATATTCACAGAAGCAAACATCAGTAATCACATATAAATCCGGCACTGCATCTTTGACTGCTCTCAAAGTTTCGGCAATGATTCCGTCATCGCTGGTTGCATCGGAACCGATATTATCTTTCTGCTCCGGAATACCAAACAGAATTACCGATTCAATTCCCCGATTCCAAATATCTTTCACCTCTTTCAGCAATTGATCGATGGAAAATTGAAAATTCCCGGGCATACTTTTAATGGGATTTTTTTTATCCTTACCATAGACTACAAACAATGGTAATATGAGATCGTGACGTGTTAAAGTGGTTTCCCGGACCATATTGCGAATCTGTGCATTGGTTCTTAATCTTCGCGGTCGATAGTAAGGTGTAAACATGAATTGCCTCCTTAAAAATTTGTTTCAAATCAATACTTCCCTAAAGAAATAACATATGATGTACTTAATTTCCCGTGGTGTTATAATAAAATATTAAATCCAATTTGTGCAAAGTGATGATCATTGGTAAAGACTTCATTAATTCGGAATTGATTTAAAATAACAAATGACGTACAATCAGTGTAGGAAAACTCTTTATCAGAATATTTTTTGAATAATTCCCATGTTTGTTCTTCAATATTTTTATCGATATACACATCGTTTGTGGATTTTGATTTCCTGATTTTTTCCCCGAAATCCACAGCAGCATAATGTCCAACTTTCATACGTAATCCAGTATAAGTCTCATCAAGAATGAAATTAGTGGTAACATAGCGATAACCAGAATACAACAATTTTCTATTCATTTTTAAGGCTGATTCATGGAATTGATCTCTTTTACTGTTTAATGCTATCCAACCATTGGTATCGACAAGAATTAATTTCATGATTACTCTTTGTCCTCATATATGTATTTATCAATATTTTTGGACAAATCAGAAGGGGCTTCTGATTCGTACCCCTCCATTTGGTAAACAGGATCCGATTTTATATCAAAATCTTCATCAATTTCGGGCAAATTTGATATCCACTCATGTATAAAATGTTGAACTGTTTTTCCAAAAGCACTTGCAGTATTTGTTAATTTTTCATATTCAGAATCTTCTAACTTAATGATTAATTTTGTCATGAGTTTATCTCCTTAAATATATACAGACCCTGATAATCATATTTTTATTTTTAACTTACTTTAAAAAAATTTTAAAGTAATCTATAGTTCTGCATTTTCACTTACACTACCGGCATTTACACGTTTTCGTTCCATAATCCGTTCAGCCATTGATTTGGCTTGCTTTATACAGTCGCCCACAGAAATGCCACCTCTAAAATTACCGGATAAATAAACACCCGGATTCTCGTTTTCAAATCGCTCCACTTCATCAATAATTTGTTGATGTCCCAAATTGTATTGCGGAATGGCTTTAGGCCATACTCTTATTTCAATCAGGTCGGGTTTCTTTTGAATACCCAAAATATCTTCCAGATCTTTGCGTACTACATCCACTAACTGATCTTCCGGAAGCAGTGCATTCTCCGGCTGGCGAGTTCCGCCAACAAAGGTGGTCAAGGCGACGCCACCCTCCGGTGCTCTTTGGCTGAATATTGTAGAACTCCAAATCGTGCCTAAAATTCGGCGATTTTCTTTACGGGGAATCAAAAAACCAAACCCGTCCAAAGGTCGGCTGGCCGGATTGTCATAAAAACCGAAATAAACCATGGATACTGGCGGCGATTCGATTTTCTTTAATTCTGGCAATAATGGAGTAAAAAACTGACCAGGTAAATCCCAATACCCCTCCACCGGAATGGTAGTCAAAATATTTTTGGCATTTACCGTGTATTTTTCACCTGAAGCAATGAAATCAATTTTATATTGCCCATTTTCTTTGGTAATATTTTGTATGTGAGAATTAAGGTGAAGCGAATCGGTAAATTCTTTTTTCAGTGCCGATATCATAGTTTGCATACCGGAAGGGAAAGAAAATAGTTTGGCGGATTGTTTGGAGGTCTCCTTCCGTTTTTTACGTTCTCTTGCCCCTAAAATCGTTCCTTTAAGAATGCTACCGTAATTCTGTTCGAGTGCATATAATTTAGGGAATGCACTTTTCACACTCAATTGCTCGGGGACACCCGCATACACACCCGCCACAAACGGATCAATGGCATAATCCAAAAATTCTTTTCCAAGCCGTCGGCTAACGAATTGCGCCAGATTCTCCTCTTCTTCCGGCTCCGAGGCACTGATAAAAGGTTCCTTAATTAAGCGTAACTTAGCGCCTGCACTAAAATGTGGTGTCTTCAGAAAAGCCATCGGTTTCATGGGCAACGCATTTAACTTGCCATCTCTCAAAATATAACGGTTATTCGATTTTTCATTGGCATATTCCATCTGGGATTCAATATTTACATCCTCAAATAATTCATGCAAGATGGGCGAAGTATCCAGCGTACTGTTCGGTCCGTATTCAATCAAAAAACCATCTTTAATTTCGCTTTGGATAGATCCACCGGCACGATCCTCTTTTTCAAGAATTAACGCATCCGACCCATTCTTTTTCAAAAAATGTGCAGTGGCTAATCCGGATATACCAGCACCCACTACTAAAACATCAGTTTCAATTTTTTTGGTCATTTTAAGGTTCGCCTTTTAATGTATCTTTTCATTGTTTATTTTTTTATTCCTTATTTTCATTCAATAACACAAATAAACGCTAATAGATCAAACCGTTCTGGAATAAATCGGCTGTTTACTTTGGCGGTCTTTGTCAAGATAACTGTCAAATGCCATCGCAATGTTACGGATGACCAATCTTCCGGGTTCGCTCACCGAAATCATTTCAGCATTATTTTCTAAAAGCTCGTCTTCGATAAATTCATCAAGCTGCTCTATTTCATCTGCGAAATAGGAATTAAAATCGATATTATATTTTTCCTCAAAATCCCCTTTGACGACCCGGTTATTGCACATCAGTTCGGTAATCAACTCTCGTCTTAATTTATCATCTTCACTAAGTTGAAACCCTTTTATGATAGGGAAGTTTTCTTCACTTAAAATTTGCCGGTATTCATCGGTATTTTTAGCATTTTGCGCATAAGCATTGTGCAGTTGACTAATTGAGGTAATTCCAAGCGCAAATACCTCTGCGCCGGAACGGGTGGTATAACCCTGAAAATTCCGATAAAGCGTGCGATTTTGCAGCGCCACAGAAAGTTCATCATCAGGTTTGGCAAAATGATC
>CAZVKP010000164.1:0-7066 GCA_964627635.1 uncultured Calditrichaceae bacterium
TTATTTTCACCATTTAAAACTTAGCGGTACGGAGAATGAACTTTTTTCCAATCTTCGCGATAGTACCAAACGAAACATAAAAAAATCGATAAAGAGTGGCGTAAAAGTTCGGATAAGTACATCACAGGATGCTTTAAATTATTTTTATTTATTAAATCGATTGACCCGAAAAAAACATGGACTTCCACCTCAACCATTTGCTTTTTTTGAAAATATTTATAAATATGTATTGTCTGAGAAATTAGGTATTATCGTTACCGCCTTTTATCAAGAAATTCCGATTGCAAGTGCTGTATTTTTTCATTTTGGTAAGACAGTCATTTATAAATATGGTTCTTCGGACCATAAATATCAACATTTAAGAGCAAACAATTTGGTGATGTGGAGAGCAATTTGTTGGTATTTAAGATTTGGTTACGAGGAATTGTGGTTTGGACGCACAGCCAAAGATAACCATGGATTAAGACAGTTTAAAAGTGGTTGGGGTGGAGAGGAAAAAATCATAAAATATTATAAATTTGACTTTAATAAAAATGAATTTATTAGCAATTCCTTTATTCAACCTTCCAAATTAACTTCCACTGTATTTAGTAAAACACCGGTTTTTTTATTAAATGGAATTGGAAAAATCTTATATAAACATATAGGATAAAATTAATTCAGGATGAATTTATTCTGTAAATTATTTTACTATCTAAAGCCGCTAGTACCCCGACAGTTACAATTATTCTTCAGAAGGACTCTCCTTCACAGAAAATTACCGGAAGTCTCCCATATATGGCCAATTGATCCTGATGCTGGAAATCCACCCGAAAGTTGGACGGGTTGGCCGGACGGAAAACAATTTGCCGTCATTCTAACTCACGATGTGGAAACAGAAAGAGGTTTAAGGCGGGTAAAAGACCTTGCAGAATTGGAAATGAGCATGGGTTTTCGCTCCTCTTTTAATTTTGTTCCCGAACGTTATAATGTGCCCATAGAATTAAGAGAATATTTAGTAAAAAATGGTTTTGAAGTTGGTGTTCATGGTTTAAAGCATGATGGTAAGCTTTATTCTTCTGAGAAAATGTTTAAGAAAAGAGCAGAAAAAATTAATTATTATCTTAAGGAATGGAATGTAGTGGGATTTCGTTCTCCCGCAATGCATCATAATCTGGATTGGCTACATCATTTAAATATAGACTATGATCTTTCCACCTTTGATACGGATCCGTTTGAGCCTCAATCCGACGGGGCTAAAACCATCTTTCCATTCTGGGTTGAAAATCCTTGTGGAGATGGTGGATTTGTCGAAATGCCCTATACTCTCCCTCAGGATTTCACCCTTTTTATTTTGATGAAAGAAAAAACCATCGATTTTTGGAAAAGAAAACTTGAATGGATTGCAAAACATGGGGGAGTAGCATTGGTTAATGTGCATCCGGATTATATGAATTTTGAGGATCGAAAGGCTGGAATAGAAGAATATCCCTTGGAACAATACAAAAATTTCTTAAAATTTTTGATTAAGGAATACCAAAATCTATTTTGGCATACGCTCCCAAATCAATTGTTCAGCTTCTGGCGAGATTTTTCCCGCACTAAATAAATTTATTGTTTATCAATTACTGAACATATTGAAATAATCTGCAATGTAACCTACAGTATAGTTTTAATTCGCTTTTCCCATTATTATTCAGAATATTTGTAACTATATCATGTTACCCATAAACCATTCAATTAATCCTATCACAGATACAAGATGGGATGATTTTGTACAACAGTATTCAAATGCTAGTTTATACCATGCTTCAAGTTGGGCAAATTTAATTTATAAAACTTATGGGTATACTCCTTATTATAAAATAGTTGAAAATAATGGTAAGTTACAAGCTGCTTTACCCTTATTCATGGTGCATAGTCCAATGACGGGGTATCGATATGAGTCAATTCCATTTTCTGATTACTGTGAACCACTTTTTAGGAATCAAAATAATCTCATAGAGATTATTAATGAAGTTCAAGATGAAATGACAGCTAATGATATAAACTATTTAGAGTTACGTAGTCGTACAAGATTGAATGATTTTAATAATGGGTGGAAGTCATCAGTTCAAAATTTAAACCATATCCTACCTCTAACTGATTCATTGGAAATAATAGAGAAAAACTTTCATAAAAATTTTGTTATTCGTAATATCCGTAAAGCCCAAAAATGTAGGGTTCAAGTTCGGATTGGAAAAAATGAAAATGATATGAAAGTTTTTTATCGATTGATGATGTTAACTCGACGTAGACATGGCTTACCCCCGCAACCTTATAGATTTTTTAAAAACATGTTCCAGTTATTTCAATCTCAAGATGTATTGAATTTAATGCTTGCTAAATATAGGGATCGAACAGTTGCTGGAATTGTCATAATTACTTTCAACGATACTGCATATTATCTCTATGGTGGTTCTGATAGCCAATTTCATTTTGCACGACCAAATCATTTACTTCTCTGGAATGCTATACAAAATGCACATCAAAATGGTTGTCGATTATTTGATTTTGGTCGCACTCAAATTACTCACAAAAGTCTTAGAGATTTTAAACGACGATGGGGCACAGAGGAAAATGAAATATATTCATACCATTTAATTCGAAAGAATACTCATCTAAAACCGTTAAATAGAAATTTAAAGGTAAATAGAATGTTTCGGCGATTTATACCTAAATTGCCTTTATGTGTATTAAGAGCAAGTGGATGGATAATTTATAAATATTTTTGTTGAAACTCGACAAATACTAATATAAGCATGAAAAACATTTTCTATGGTAGTTGAAGAGAAATTTAAAAGAATACTTGATTTCAATATTCAAGGTATTGTTGGCATTAGATTTATAAATCCTTCTCCTTCTGATGAAAAGATAATTAGGTATCAGTTGGGTCTCTCTCCTTCTCCATTAACAGAAGAACCTGATATATGCATAAAATTTATTTCACATATGGAAATCCAAGGTCTCAAATATCTTGGTTTAAATAATACAGGTTTTACGGATGAAGCATTTTATGTGCTGATAAGCAGTCATCAAAGAATCAAAATGCAAATACCATTTGATAAAGTGGGCTATAAGTGCGAAATTATATGTGAATCCGGTCTAAATGCAATTCCATTACTTAATTATATAATTAATCTTACCTTTCTTAACAAGGGATATTTACCTATACATGGTGCAGCCTTTGTGTATAATAATACCGGAATATTGGTAACAGGCTGGGCAAGCAGTGGAAAAACAGAAGCACTATTATCTTTTAGTTTGAAGGGGGCACATTTTATTGGTGATGAATGGGTTTTTATTAGTAAAACTGGTGATAAAATTTTTGCTGTACCTATCCCGATTTCTATTAAAAAATGGCAATTTAAATATTTAAAGCCTGTCCTTCTGGAAATATCAATTAGAAAACGATTTCTATTTACCAGTATACGTATTTTACAAAATTTTAATCACTTTTTTATGAGCGAGCGATGGAAAAAGAAATTTCCTTTTGACTTATTAACACAGAGCTTACCATTACTTGAGCGGCAACTAAAAATCTGGGTATCACCTGCTGATTATTTTAAGGGTGAATTGCAAAATAAATACTTTATACCAGAAATTATTTTTTTAATAATAATGCATGATCAGGATGATGTAATTGTTGAACCTGCATCATTAGATTATGTAATTCAAAAAATAGTACAAACCAATCAATATGAATTACTTCATTTTCTTAAATATTATCACGCCTTTAAATTCGCATTTCCGAATAAAATTAATCCTATTTTAGAAAATCTTGAGAGTTACCAAAAGGCACTAATTGAGCAAATCTTCTTTAATAAAAAAATATTTAAAGTTTATCGACCATATCCTCATGTTTCCTTTCCTGAATTGTTCAAGAAAATGTCCGAATATTGTTAATTTTGTTTTACTAAGTTATTTTTAAATTTTGAATTAAGAGTTTGAATAGTTAATGTAATGTAAATTTATGAATAAAACTTTTACAATTGCCTTTATTGGAGGAGATGGAGCCGGTAAGACCACAATTACACAAAAATTACTGGATTCTTCAGTTCTTCCCTTTAAATATCTTTATATGGGAATGAGTCCCCGTTCAAATTCCCATGCACTTTTATCTTCTAAAATTTCTCATAAATTGAAGTTTTACCTCTTTAAACGAAATTTCATGCAACATAAAAAAATTGATGAGAGGAATATACAAAAATTTTATGAAAATAATCGGGGTAAGGATAACCGCGGAAAAATTTTAGCAACATTAAGGCTTTTTAATCGCATTGCAGAAGAATGTTTTAGACATTTTTTGTCTTTAAAATATAAGTTTCAAGGATATGTTGTAATATATGATCGACACTTTGTATTTGATTTTGCTCCCACACCTAATGATTTTTCAGAAAATCAGAACCGTATGAGTGAGCGGTTTCACCGCTGGTTTTTAAATTATGTTTATCCAAAACCCGATATAACATTTTTTCTAGATGCTTCCTCAAAAGTATTATATGATAGGAAAGGGGAAGCATCTTTAGAATATTTAAATGGAAAAAGAGAGGCCTATCTCGTTAGAGGATCTAGTATGAAAAATTTTATTATTGTTGATGTCTCAAAGTCCTTTGACCAAGTATTCCTGGAAATAAAGGGACAAATTTTGAATTATTTTTATACTGGGAAAATTGAGGGAGTAAATAAAAATTTTCTAAACCCCGAAAAAGAGAAATAAAAATTGAAAATTCTTTTCATATCAGGAATGTCTCGCAGTGGAAGTACTTTACTAAGTCGTATTTTAGGAGAATTTTCAGGGTGTTTTAATGCTGGAGAAGTAATTGAAATATGGGAACGGGCGTTACTTAATAACTGTAAGTGTAGTTGCGGAAAACCTTTCAGAAGTTGTTATAAATGGAAACCTGTCATAGAAAAAATTCTCGGAGAAACAAATACAATTACTTTAAACAAAATTTACTCATTTCAGAAAAAAGCAGCACATAGCAGTAGGACTTTGCTTCGGACTTTTCTTTCGAAAGAAAATAATAATGAAATGATCTTACCCCAATATTATGCAAAAAATATATTACGTTTATACAATACAATTGCAAAGGAAAATAATGCCCAGATCATTATCGACTCCTCTAAAAACGTGGGTTATGCTAAAATTCTAAGTCTTCTGCCTGAAATAGAACTTTATAATTTACATCTTATTCGTGATCCTCGAGCCGTTGTATACTCGTGGAAAAGAAAAAAAAGTGGTTTGCACCAAGAATCAGTAATTAAAATGGCTATTACATGGAATATAAGAAATTTGGCTTTAATTAATTTAAGCAGAAGAAATCCTGATAATTATTTTCTTCTATATTATGAAAAATTTATTAATAACCCTGGTTTTTGGTTAGAGAAAATAAAAAATTTTATGAATTTAGATAAGCCATTATCTTTCTTAAGTAAAAACAACTCTGTTTTATTAAGTACATCTCACAGCATTTATGGTAATCCCAATCGTTTTGGACAAGGTCATATCCAACTTCGTCTCGATAAAGAATGGTATAAATTGGGTGTTCAATATAAAGCGTTAGTTTTCGCTATAAGTTTCTTATTAATGCGCCGATATAATTATCCATTAAAAATTTAAAAAAAGAACCTGAACCACATATTATAGATTATACTGATGAAAGTTTTGGAAGTAGATCCCCAAAGTTATATCCAATGGGACCAATTTTTGATAAATCACCCTGGAGCGGAAATTTATCACCACTCTCTTTGGAAAGAATTAATCCAGCTTTCATTTCGACGTTTAGAGCCCAAATATTTGGTTGTTGTAAATGGAGATGGCAAATTAATTGGCATTACACCAGGGTTTATTTCAAGTAAGTTACTTTCAAATCGATTATATCTTTCGCTTCCCATGGCCTCTTATTGTGATCCACTTTTTCAATCAAAAAATGCAGAGGCTATGCTTATAAAACATTTTAAAAATTTATGTAGTGAAAAAATAATTAATGCCATACAAATTAATGCAATAGAAAGACATCCTATTTTGGAAACTGAGGGATATCAACGTTTAACTGAATATGTTACCCACTTTTCTCATATTAATTTACCATTAGATGCATTATTAAACCGCTTTCATAAATCATCTATACAGCAACGAATTAGAAGAGCCAATAGGTTTGGTTTAACTGTAAGAAGAAGTAATTCCATTTTGGATATAGAGGTCTTTTATAGACTTCACTTGCTTAGTAGAAAACGTTTGGGGTTGCCCGCATTACCCCTAATATTTTTTGAAACGATGTGGAAAGTATTTTACAATTCTGGTATGTTAGATTTATTAATTACTACATATAGGGACGTGGACATATCAGCAATGATATTACTGAAGTTTAAGGATCGTGTTTATTCGGAATATACTGTTACAGATCCAAATTATTTTAATCGCAATCCAAATCATTTCATTATTTGGAAAGCAATGGAAATTGCGCATTTTGAGGGGTATAAATTTTTTGATTTTGGTCGCTCCTCAATACAAAATATTGGTTTAATAAATTTTAAAAAGCGTTGGGGTACTAAAACAAAACAACTGCATTATTATTCTTCAGGTAAACAATTGATGGCAGTAAACTCGTCCTCTTACTGGAAAATTCATACCTTCAGAATACTTTGTCGGCAAATGCCACCAGAGTTGCTTAAGGTATTAGGAAATACAATATATAGATATATCGTTTAATCTTCTGAATTATCATACCATTCTCATTATTTATCATTAGTATATTTTTTAATTTTACTGTAATGGTAATTGTTAGGATTATATGAAACGACATCGAATAGCAGTTATAGCATATTCCGGTTATCCATCGGATGTTCGGGTTCGTCGGGAAGTTGAAGCATGTTTAACTGCAGGCTTTTCCGTTGATGTCATTTGCTATCGTAAAGTTGGTCAATCTTCTAAAACAAATGTAAATGGAGCCAGAATATATCGTGTTAATACTATGAAAAAACGTGGAGGTAAACTAAGATATATTTGGGAATACACTTGGTTTACATTCCACTCATTTATATT
>CAZVKP010000165.1:0-7025 GCA_964627635.1 uncultured Calditrichaceae bacterium
GCGACCACCGAGATCTACACTCTTTCCCTACACGACGCTCTTCCGATCTTTGGTGTCATAATAATCCCAATCGGTAACCGGCGCCACAGAGATGCCGGCTTTAAATGCATCGGAACCGGTCATGGCCAGCAGGGTGTGCATGCCACCGCCACTCCATCCCCAGACACCGATACGGTTCGAGTCACAAAACGTTTGAGATTTTGCCCATTTTACACCGTCCAGTAAATCCTGGAGTTCAACGCCGTTCATCATCTTCCCCACGATCAAATTTTCATATTTCTTGGCAATGCCCGATGCGCTGCGATTATCCACCCGCATGACAATAAAACCATTGTTCAACAGAATATTATCGAAATAAATGCCATACCCCCAACTGTTGCGGACGGTAGGGGAACCGGGTCCGCCATAAATATTGAAAATGATTGGATATTTCTTGTTTGGATCAAAATTTTGGGGCTTTAAAATACTGGCAGGCATGGGAAAGCCATCTTCCGCCTTGATGGTGAAAAACTCCGGATACTGTAAATCAAGTTTATTGATAACATCTGTCTCAGAAGTGGCAACGGTCTTAAGCTTCGAACCATCCGCTTTGTGCAGATTAAACACGGGGGGCGTGGTTGCGTTGGAATAGTTATCGAAATAATAATGGTTGTTTTCACTGAAACCGATCCTGTGAGTACCGTTTCCCTGAGAAATTCGCTGTAATTCACTGCCATCCATTCTCACACGATATAAATGCCGCTCAATAGACGATTTTTTCAGGGCAGTAAAATAGATCCATCCGTCTTTCTCATCCACTGCACTCACAGTGCGGTCCAGCCGCTGACCGCTGCCGGAAGACGCCCGAAGCGACCATTCTCCGCTGGTGAGTTGTTTGACCAATTCTCCATCCAGAGTGTATTTGTAAAGATGACTGTATCCGGTTCTTTCGGATACCCACAAAAAATGCTTTCCATCTGAAAGAAAATGCAAGTCATCATTAAGTTGTACCCAACCCTCATTGGTTTCGGTAAAAATGTGTTCCGCTTTTCCGGTTTGCCGGTTTGCAAAATACACATCCAATTGTGTCTGCATTCTATTTAAGGTTTGTACGCTTACTCGCTGATTATCCGGCAGCCATTTAACCCTGACAATATATTCATAACTTGCAGTATCAATTTTAACCCAGGTAGGATTTGGATTATTAACTTCCACAATTCCCACTTTTACTTTAGGATTTTCGGTCCCTGATTTGGGATAGCGTTGAGTAATCACCCGAGGCAGGTCCGGTTTGAAATCCACATAATGCATCACACCAACCATGGATTCATCGAACTGTAAAAACGCAATGGCTTTGGAATCTTCGGACCACCAGTAGCCGATATCATGCCTTCCGAATATTTCTTCCCAATAGACCCAGGAGAGTGTGCCGTTCAAAATCGTCTCAGAGCCGTCACGTGTCAGCCGGATTTCCTTTTCATTTTTAATGTCATATACGTACAGATCATTGGCTCTCACAAATGCCAGTTTCTCTCCGTCTGGTGAAAAGCGAGCGGCTTTTTCTTTTTCTTTGGTCTCGGTAACGCGAATAAACTTACTTTTTTTAATCTCGAGTAGGAATAAATCTCTGTCAAACTGATAGAGCACATATTTTCCGTCTTTCGTTAACTCTTTGGGAAATTTTAAATAGGAAATTGTATCACCACCGAGTTCAAGATTTAAACCATCCAGCGCTGCATCCGTATCAACAATTGTCTCCCTCTTCCCGGTTTCCGGATAAAACTTCTCCAACGTGCGTTCCTTTTGGGGTTTTTGGGAATCATACAAAATTGCCGTTCCATCCTCCAGCCAGAAATAGTCAGGCATATCCGTGACCTGCCGACGTTCCTTGCTGTAAATCCACTCAACGGTTAGCTCCTTTTTTTCCTGAGCATTGAGTTGTGTCAGGGAAAATGCAAAAAAGACAAGCAATTGAATTAAAATAATGGTTGAAAGCTTTCGCGATAGCATAAATAACTCCTTATCGTTTTAAACAATCAGGACATTCAGAAAAGAAAATATTGCAAATTGGGCATTAATAAATCAATTGCTTTTTGAAATTTCTGTTTGATGTAATTACCAAAAATTTTGTTTTGAACATATTCATAAGAGTAATTATATTTTTACAACCAAAAAACAAATATTATGAAATCAAGTCTATCGCCTATTTCACTTACTCAGAAATTACTTTCCTTCAACACTATAAATCCGCCCGGCAATGAGCGTGATTGTGCAAAATATTGTGGCAGTCTTTTAAGGGAAGCCAACTTTGAGGTCAGGTATTTTGAGTTTGATGATAAGAGAACCAGTCTCATCGCACGCAAAAAAGGTAGAGGAAGCAAACCTGCGCAAAGGTGATTTGAATGCTTATAAATCTGTTGAATAAATTCGAAATAACTGGCTAATTGATAGAATTAAATTCATTGCTATCAGGAGAATAAAATGATCAAGACCGAAAAAAAGAGTACTGCCCGGATTATCGGTATCATTTGTTGGATCTTGGGGTTAGTTTTACTCCGGATGAGATATTTTTTAATTTTATCTCTGATGGCGGGATGGTTCCTATCGCCATGCTTTTTCTCGTAATCAGTATACTTGCTTTTGGGAGTGCCAGGAAGAATAAGGCTGAAACCTCTGAAAAATAGCCACTGTTCACGCTTAAATAATTTTCTCCCTGTCACAGTTAAAAAAAACACGCAATTAATCGAATAAAAATTCGATCAGAATTTTAAATTTGAAAGTTTTCAATTGAAAAATCTTTCCAGATTGTGTAATTTAATTTCAAATTATGATTTTAGGTTAAAGGAGATAAAGCATGGAACCGTCTAATAACAAAGCTGATGAGATTACAATTCAGATTGACCCAGAAGTTGCAAAAGCCTACAAGTCAGCGAGTAATGATGAAAAAAGGAAAATCCAATTACTTCTCAATAAATGGCTTAGGGAAATTACTATAAAAGATAAGTCTTCATTGAAACAATTAATGGATGAAATAAGCGATAATGCACAAGGAAGAGGCATGACTCCTGAAATTTTGGAAACTATTTTAAGTGAAGAAAAATAAATATCGTTTTGTATTTGATGCTAATGTTATAATTAGTGGATTACTTTTCAAAAATTCAAATCCAAGACGTGCTTTCGACAAAGCACTTGAGCACGGAGAAATAATAATATCTACTCCTGTATTAAAGGAAATAAATGAAGTTCTTAGTCGAAAGAAATTCAATAAATATTTATTGGACCATGAAAAAAAATTATTCTTGGCTTTGCTTTTCAAACAGGCCGAATTAAAAGAACCAACCGAAACAATTCGTGTTTGTCGCGATCCAAAAGATGATAAATATCTTGAACTAGCAGTTAGTAGTAATGCAAATTTTCTAATCAGTGGAGACAATGATTTACTTGTTTTACATCCTTTCAAAAAAGTTAGTATTTTGACGCCCGATCAATTCTTAACATTGAATGTAAGTTGAAATACTGAGAGTTTTAGTATTAGCATAACAAATTAAACAAGATAAATTCAGGGCATTTCTTATCAAATCTCTGTTTCGTTGTGAAACTTCAATTTCTCGAAAAGAAGACTAAATTGTTGATATTAACTGAGATCAATATAGTTATCCCGTTACCATAAAACTAAGTGTAACCGATGACAATCAAAGAATCTGACTGGAAAATATTTAAAGGGGTTCGTAAGAAAGCCCTTGAGCGCTTCTGTCAACGGATTCTGGACGAGTGCCAGGCGATTATGCAAGACAATTCCAGGTCCGCCCACGAAAGATATTTGGAGATTTTTCAGTTAATCCAGGAAAGAGATATTGATATAGCAAATGCATTCGATCAATTCAGTCGTTCATCTGCAGCAATCTGTTTGTATCGCATGCGTATTCATAATCTGCTAACGGATGAAGAGATTTCAGAATTCAGCGAAGATTTCCAGCACATGACAGAACCGGAAAAGTGAAGCTCGCACAACAATTTGATATATTTTAACAGAATTTATTTCAATAAAATCAGCTTTTTCGACGCCACAAACTTGGGTGTTTTCATTCTATAAATATATATTCCACTGCTTAACGATTTCGCATTAATATTTATTTCATGCGAACCGGCAGGATAAATACCATCCGCCACATGTGCCACTTTTTGTCCCAGCAAATCGAATACTTCCACCACAACTTTCGATTTTTCCGGAACGCTGAAATTAAAGCGAGTGGTTGCATTAAACGGATTGGGATAAGCATCTGACAATTGTATCATTTTCGGGATATGGTGGTCGTTTGAGGCAATATTTGTAGCGGCATTCCCTATTTTCTTTGCAAATACATTGAAGTTGGCAGTATCTAACCGGTCGTCAAGCCAGGCGCAGTAATAGTAACTTCCATCGGCTTTTGCTGTGATGGCGGTTCTTCCCACACCTTTTAAATTCCGGTTTACATCGTTTACTACAAAATCTCCAACTGGCGACTGTGCCATCACAACTGTACCAATAGCAAGAATAATCCACAGAGCATCTCTCAGATTGACCATTGTCAAACTCCTTTCTCGTGCCGGTACTATTTCAACAAAGTCATCTTGTGTGAAGCGTGGTAAGTTGAGCCATCAGAAGATATTGCTTTCAGAAAGTAGATATATACACCACTGGAAACCAATCTTCCGGAATTATCTTTCCCATTCCACCTGATTTCATGTTCTCCGGGAGATTGAAATGCCGTTACCAGATTTCTTACTTTTCTACCGTTTAAATCGAAAATTTCCACTTCAACATTCGCAGAGGTGGGCAAAGTATAAATAATTCGGGTTTCCGGGTTAAACGGATTGGGATAGTTCTGTCGTAGCACAAAATCGTTTGGCAAACCAGCTTGTTTTTCAATAGCCACCGTTGCATCCACAACCATGTTCAATGGTATATTCAGTGTTCCGCCGTTTCCGGTGATGGTTACCTCTCCCAGGTAGGTTCCTTCCGCCAATCCCTGCGCATCCAGTGTTACAGTAATGGTTTCGGTACCACCGGCAGCCAAACTTCCACTGGAGGGTTGGACAGTTAAGCGGTTGACAATATCACTCACGGTAATCTGCCCGGAAGTTTGTCCGGTTGCACCCTGATCATCGGTCACAGTGAGGGTATAAGTGTAAGTGTTCGGTTGTGAATAAGCGTGAGTCGCAATCGAATCGTTGCTGTTCGAACCGTCGCCAAAGTTCCACTGATACTGCACAACCTGACCATCATTATCGAATGAACCGGTACCATCAAACGTAATAGTTTCACCAACGTTTGCCTGATTTGTGGATAATTGAGCAACTGCAACCGGGTTTTCATTTTCTCCGGTCGTAACACTACCCACCGCACGTAGGAGAAATGCACCGTTTTCATACCCCTGAATGGTATTTAAACTGACGAATTGATCTGTGGATGGATCGTAGTAAAAACTCTTATCGGGCACTGTAGCCGTGAGATCGGTACCAGCCGGATAAAAAATACTTCCGGAAGCGCCAACAACCAGCGCAAATGTTTCCCCATCATTAACATTAATAGCAGGATTAATGTTAATTGTATACCAGTCGCCGTTTGGTGCAAGACCCAAATCCAGATTCCCTTCCGCCAAAATATTTCCTTGAACATCCAGAACTGCAACATACACCGGGTTTTCTGCAACGTTTTCGGTTCTCATAAAAAATTGCATCTGTTCCAACTGAAAATTAAATCCGGAAATATCATACTGATTCAGCCATGTCAGATCTGTAACTCCATCACCAAACCCGATAAAATCATCTGCGGTATTGTCTCCATCATCCAGGTAGAGTACATCTGTTTGTAGAATTTCCCGTGGTAAATTCGATGGTTCTGCTGAGCGTTCTTCTGCCCCTATGGGTGAATGAGTTCCTTTTGGAAGGGATGATGAAAACACGTTTCCCGTTCGGGGAATCGGAGCATATTCTGCCTTTTGATCATCTAATACACCGCTGAATCTATTTGCCTTTTTATCACCAAAATCTCCGCTTGCGCTGATTTGGTAAGTCAACGTAGCGTCGCCGGTATTTTCCAGTGTAAAGGTGGTTTGCCCGGATTCATCCGGTTTGGATTCTATGGACAGTTGCTGGTCACTTACCGAGGCAACCGCGGTTCCTCCCACACTCACGTCAGCACTGTATGTTCCGCGACCATGGGTGCCGGCGACAAGAAATCCGTCTTCATGGCGGGCATCAAGCATATCTACCACCACATTGCCAATCACATTCGCTGCTTCCAGAGACCAGGTGGTATTAGCCCCGTTTAAGCTACCGGTGGAATAAACGCCGGTGCTGGTGGCAAGATAATATCCTCCATCCGGTATTATCTCTGCCCAGCGAATGGAAGGACCGTCAGATCCGGTTAAATTCCCTTCAACATCGGTCCAGGTATTGCCCCCATCATTTGAGTAGAAAATACTGGGGACATTGTAGTTTGAAAATGTAGCAATAATTTCATCGCCGTTCAGTGGATTTACGGCTACACAGGAGGGAAGCGAACCACCGGTAACGCCCGGTGGCGTAATATCACTACCGGCAGGATTTGTTGGAGCATTATCCACACGCACGATATGACTTGCATTTTGAAAATTTGAGGCACCGAAATACAACCGGTCTGCAGGCGTTTCGGTTACTGTTAGAGCAGTAACCTGGGTATTCGCAATAGCGGAATTTCCCAGCGCTGACCAGTTTGTGTTTGTTGCCTGTCCGTTTCCGGCGGGGATGCCGCTCAATGCACTATTCCGCCATACGGTGTTTCCAGCCGCAAGATACATAACATCTGCATTATTCGGATCCAATAGATAAGGTGCAATGAACAGATAATTTGAAGCACCTTGAGGAGTAACTACACTTTGAACCAACTGATTGTTGGAAGACGAAACCCGAACAATAAATCCGTTTTGGGAGGAAACATAGAAGGGCAATCCACCGGGCGCAATTGCAGCAAACCCACCATCACCACTCAACAACTCAATCCAATCTGCTTGTGTATTGGTGCT
>CAZVKP010000166.1:0-6934 GCA_964627635.1 uncultured Calditrichaceae bacterium
AGTTTGGTATTCATATTAACAGAATTGTCTTGTTTTTTTTGAATATTTAATAAATTAAAAATTTCTATTTCATCTCTATCACGGTGGTTATTAAAAGGTGTATTCGTCAATGATACATTTCCTGAGAAAAAATAGAAAAAATCTCCAAATCCTTTGTTACTAAATAATTTTAAAGGTCCACCGGAATGAATTGAAGCATAATCTTGGTTTCGGGAATGTCCTATCGCATCAGAAGTAATGTCTCTTTTATATTCTATACCGCCGGTGAACTTATCAGATCCAGTCCGAGTAGTAATGTTTACGACTCCGGATTGAGCTTGACCATATTCGGCATTAAATCCACCTGTAAGCAGTTCAACTTGTTGAACATCTTCCACATTTAAATCCAAGACTGCTCGACCACCATAAATTGGATGAGTTACTGGTAAGCCATCTACCATATAAAGAATTTCCCCACCGCGTCCTCCTCTAACATGGATATTTTTAAGGCTCTCATCACGCACTTGGAGATTACTTCCATCGGCTAATTGCAATTGATGGGGTCTTACATCCAGTCAAACTCAAAACATCAGTTACAGATTGAATTCCGGGCGTTTTAAGAATATCTTCGGATGTTGATAATCTACTGGTGGAAGTCACATCTTTCTGGATAATCTCTCTTTTAGCAACAACTTCCACTTCTTCACCCTCAAAAGCTTCAGTCTCTAATTCAATTTCCAGCCTGGTGGTTAAATCCACTTTAACGAATACTTCTTTAATAGTTAGGGTATGATACCCAATGTACATACATTTTACATTATAAGTACCAGGCGGCACACCAATAATAAAAAAAGTTCCGTCCGCGTCAGTACTCGCTCCTAGATTTGTACCTTCTATTAAAACATTTGCACCAATCAATGGTTCACCGGTATTTTTATCCTTTACTATCCCAGCAATTTTACCTGTATTTCCTGCAAGGAGAAATAATATCAGTCCTAATAATAATGATACCAAAATTGATGCTAAAATAATTCGTGTTTTAGGTATCATTTGAACTCCTCAATTTTTTTAAAATCATAAATTTATCAAATTAATTAATATCCCATGTTCTTTAACAGGGCACTTGCAAAATTTCTTGCATCATCACGTTTTAATGCATAAAGTGGGAAACCAATAAAAGCCAAATCATACGCATCACCATAATATCGTACTGCGCAAGGGAGATCTTTTGCCCAGGGATCGCTACCCTGGTAGATTAATATATCTTTTGTAAATCCCCCTTTTAAAACGGCAGTAATCACTAAATTTACTTTACCATATTGTGGAAAATCGGGATTCAATTTCTCGGTATCGATTTCAACGTCAGGAAACTCATCCACACCTGTGGCTCCGGTGAAATTTCCTTGAAGTCCGGATAACTCTGTCTTTATTAGGTGCAAGTAATCTGTTGCGAAACTATTCTGGTCCATCACAATTGGATGACCATATCCCTTAATTGGATCTGCTGGTGGCAACCAGGGGTCGACAATTCGAGTCCCTCCAATAATTAAATCACCACCGACATTTAAATAACTAATTATAGTTTGAATAGAACTGCTTCGTCCTGTATTTAAAGAGTTTTTTCCATCATCGGAGTGCCAAATCGCAAGTTTATACCTTCCCAAAACGCGTTTAGAAGGAAAACCGCGAGTCATCATATTTCGTTCATCTATTTCATAATTATTATTATAACCAAAAATATCTTCATAAAAAGCATCAACCGTATCATCATCAACATCTCTCAAACTTAAATCTTCTCTGGTGTCATCAAGTACCAATATATCTCTCTCAAAAGAGGGAACTACCAGATCAATTGTAATTTCATCGCCCACCGGATCTATTAATTCCGTATCATCTTTGCTGATCACTTTAATGGTGTGTTCGCTGTCCAGTGGATCCGCAAAATCCTGCGGCTTAATAACAACCACAGAATCTTTTGCGTCCACCCAATTCCAATTTCCACCATCTACAGACCATGCATAAGCAACAATGCTCCCATCCTTATCTTCCGCGGTCATACTCACGGTAATCCCAGGAAACCAGATTGTAGTCTCTTCTACAGCAAAAAACTCAGCAAAATTTCTTGGACTTGAAATTTCGGTTTTAGGCGGAAAGGTTTGAGTAGTATATAAAATTCTTGTTGAAGGTGTCGGATCAACATTTCCGGAGTTGTCTACCGCACGTACCATAAAATATTGTTGATTTATTGAATCGGGAGAGGTGAATGGGATTTGCAAACCACTTTTCTCTGTTTGTATCCAGTCATGATGAATGGAATCAGTTCCAAAAAGGGGATGTGTTGTATAGCGATATTCATATGCAACAACAAAACCGTCATTATCCTCCCCATCCCAGGTCAAATTAACTAATGCAAAAACCGTATCACCTTCTACAGGTATATTTGCTAAGGTCGTATTGGGTGGAGAATTATCTTTTTCGCTCTGGGTATCCATTACCTCCGTACATGATAAGACTAATAATATTAAGGGTAAAACAATAACATTTTTAATAAAAAATATATGCAATTTGTTTTTCATTATATTAATCCCCGTTATTAATATCAAAGGATTTTTATACTTTCTATAGTTATTATACGTTGGAATTGAAAAGTATCCCCAAATCTGGTCATAGACTCGAAAGGTTTTATTTTTAAATAAATTTCTGTTATTTTATCTTCCTTTATTTGAAATGAATTATCAAATACCTTTAAAGTTTTTGTATCTTCCGGCATTTCGATTGGGATTTGAAATGAACCAACCTGCACAAATGTGGCTGAAATAACAATGCCTAAAGAATCATAAGTGTCCGGGGGTACAAATGATTCAAATATTTTAAACCGTTTATAAGTGTTATTTTCCTGAGTTAGAATATTCAGCGTATCACTGAGTTCCCGATATTCATCAAGAGTTTGAAAAATTACAGCATATTTTTCGTCCACAAAAGCTCTTGCCTGACCGATAACTAAAGCGAGAGAATCATTAACTCCCTGACCAACTGTGGCGGTATCTCCGGCGACAACAATAAAATTATCAGAATCATCTGCTTTGAGAAAGATCCTTATTGTTCCAGGATCAGGCGAGCGTACACCAGTTATTTCCGTTGTATCACAACCCGAAACAAAAAATAAAATTGTAATCAGAAATAAAAGTCTTATATAAAAAAAATAAGTTGTTTTATGAAGAAAGTAACTGGTTTTCATAGTATCCTCATTTTATTAATAAAAACTAAATTTCTGTCTCCATATAAATAATGCAAAAATTATTTATAAAATATTAAAATATAGTCAGTTTTATTCAGCAAGCTTAGTTATTGTTATATAAATCACATTAACATGTTAAGTTACAATTTGACCTTATAAACTCATAATACAATTTTTGGTACCACAATTTAATTATTTTGTACATAGAGCACTTTTAGAGTGCCCTATGTACATTTAAATTTAGAATATATTGGACAATTTTAAACATCAATTAAACAGACCAACAACCAATAGTTATTGCAATTGAATTATTTCAGCAATAACATCATCTTGGTTTGTGCATACCCTTTAGTTTTCATTTTATAAAAATACACACCTGTTGCCACTGATTGTCCGTGATTATTTGTTCCATCCCATTTTAGTTTGTGTTTTCCAGATTCTAGTCGTCCGTCATGTAATGTTTTAACCAATCTACCTAAATTATCATAAACTTTAAGCGAGAATTGATTCAAAGTTTTGGGAACCATAAATTCTATTGTGGTTGCCGGATTAAAGGGATTGGGATAATTCTGCTCCAACTGATATTTTTCAATAATCCTATTCGCCAGATCATCATCTATCGCGACAATAGGTCCTTTATCTTCCTGATAATTTTGCACTATAACCCTGTCCATCTTGCCTGCTAAAAATGGGTGCACATCAGGTGGTGCGATCGCTCCCGGACCAATTCTAAACTTGCCAAAACTGGGGGTAAATGGAGTTACATCACCTGGAACGCCTAATTCTTCCTTTGTTCTAACGACACGATCAATGGTAACTTCATTATCCCCTTCTAAGACATTTACCTGCATTATTAAACTATCAGGTCCTACACTGGACCAAATATGATACCAACGCCCTAAATCATTTACAGGAATTGAAGTCGCACCCCATTGCCAAGGTATACCGCCTGCACCTGGAAGATCAAGAATATAGGTATCGTTTCCATAATTTTTTGTGGGTAGTGCACCCCGCCACAAAATAGCATAGTTGTCGATAAACCATGGACCAGTGGAAAAGGGACCACTTCCAAAATTTTGTCTGGTACTCAAAGGATCCTTTAAGTTGGCTCCCGGTAGATAACTGATTTGATATTCATTACCATTTCCAAGTCCTGTATCAGGTTGATACCAATAATCCACGGTATATTCCTGTAAAGATAGAAATGGTGATACAATTTCGCCAATCGCATTAGTGCCTTCAATAAACCAAGCAGCAAATTCACCTTCTACTTGATCTTCCGGATCATCATATATCGCCCATTGTCCCAATTTGAAAAGCTGGTGGTTATATTGAGATGAATCAACAAACTCAAGATCATCTTCTTCAAAGGAAAGTTTTAGCATAATGTCTTGGTCCGAAAACATGGCACCAAAACTATCATAATTACTATCCGGCCAGGCAAAATAATCGCTTGTTTTACCCGTTGTTGACGTTGCTTCGGTATAATGCTGGATCATCGTTCCACCGGGCTGTGCAGGTATAGCCCCACTCCATAATACGCCGGTGTCCTGTGACATGGGAACTTGTTGCCAGCTTGGATCATCTGCCGCAACTTTTTGATAGGGGTCGCCCACAATCCTATAATTTACATCTGCACTTTGCACACCAGACTCAGATCCGGGAACAAATATATTCATATCCACTGGGTAATTCGGATCAGATGCCAGCGGATTTTGAATTAATTTACTATATTCATTATTCCATTTAAAAAATGTTGCACTGATGACCGGTGGAAAATCAAAATAACGTACCGTATTGCTGACACGCACTTCGTCTAAATAACCATGGAAGAATCCACTTTCACCTTCTGCCAGTCGACCTAGTAAGAGAGGCAAAGTGGAAGAAACCGGAACATCGAATTTGGGATGTGATTGTACCCAATCGAAATAAAGTAAGTCGCCATTTTCATCATTGGCTGCAACCGTAACTATTCTGAGATTTGCATCGCGTTGATAAGTAAAATGGATCCATTTATTCACCACTTCCTCAGGTCTGTCTTCAAGCGTTTGCGGATCCTGAAAAGTAACACCAACACCAGGAGAGCCAGCAAAAGCAGGATCCGGTTCAAGTGAGGTGTAATTTGTGCTAATACTTGGGCCATCAAAATTAACATTTACTCCATAATTGAGATTTCCCAAAGTATCCCTTTTACTAATTAAATAAGAAGGATTATTTAATGAATTCCGAGTAGTATCTGCATATTTAAACCATCCTTCAATGGTCCAATCTCCGGTTAAATCCAATTCCGGTATATCAGCAAACGACAGCCAGCTGCTATCAACCAATGTGGTATCCGAAAGAAATTCATTGTGCAGAAAAACCGCCTGCCCAAAGCCGGTCATGCCTGCTTCAAAAGTAACATTGCCATTACCTGTTGCTGAACCTCCGGTTGAAGCTGCGTTGCTTAAATCTCCGTCAAAATGGAACAGTGCTACCGTATTCTCGTCGGGAGTATAAGGCCCGCCAATCGGCTCTTGAGATAAAACCATGCTCCAACCCAACAACATAAAACATAGTATCAAAATTCTTGACTTCATAATGAGGAACCTCCTAATTTTAGGTTTTAAATATTAAATAATACCTACAAAACTGGGTCAGTACAATTTCCTATCACCCCCTTAAATAACTTATGATTATACGCTTGATACAATTGAACCTGTCTAATATTGATTTATATTACTTTGACTAATTTGCATTTACTAATAGGTTTAGCTTTTAGTGCTATGGCACACACAAAGAGTTCTAATTTCTGACTAAGAAATAATAAATAGTGGAAAGAGTATCTAGTTACCTCTCAGTTTATAAAATTAAATTAATAATAAATTGTACAAATACATTTATAATGAAGATTATTATAGTTTCATGAGCTGTATAATTTTATGAATTTAAAATACACCCAATAGAGAGAGTAGTAGTCCGCGGAATAGCTGGAGAGGGTTAATTTTTTAGTCATTAACAATTTCATAATTTAATTTGCGTTAACGAACACACATTTATGTTAATAAATAATTTTGATTTTGTCAAGTAAAAAATTTCAATATAGAATGAATTTTCATATAAAAACACTCTATTGTTTGGTTTTGGGTATTACTCTTCAAGTACCGCATTGAGTCACCTCATTTTTATAAATACTTAATTTTGTTTTTTTTAATTATGTTAAAAAAAAATACAGACAATTAATCATTTATTCGCTATTCTATTTCATTAATATTATCTGTTTCATAGATTTAATTTTTTATAATATCAGATTATAGTTCGGAATGGAACCAGGCAAATGAGCACCGACATTATTGTCCCTTATATGCAATATGAAGTCAATAATATATTCTTCTTAAGAGTGCTTTAAGAAAGATTATTTGTTCGGCAAGATCATTTTTGAGATTAAATTATTTAAACTTCACTTTGGGTGTCTAAGATAGTTACCTACAGGGAGTGGGTTTCAAATTTTTTAAGAACATCGCTGTGGCTTTTTTCTTCGCAAAATAGAAATGATCTCATTCACATTTAAATTACCTTGATCAACTTTTCAGATTGCACCATCCGGGAACCGGAATTGATTATTAGAATAATCCAAATATATCAGTGAAAGATGTTTCACTTGAGAGTATTTGGTCTGCTTCTGCAAATAAATGAGGTTGATACCATCAAAAAATTGGACTGTATTGATAGTACCTT
>CAZVKP010000167.1:0-6930 GCA_964627635.1 uncultured Calditrichaceae bacterium
CCAGGTATGTGGCAAATTGGGACCTATAAAAAACAGATTGTTTTTGTGATAGTAACCGATGCTATCTCCGATAAACCGTTTTCCTCTGCTTTTATACATTAACATGATTTCGTATTCAGGATGATAGTGCCAGTTGAACTCCAGGGAATCCAGTTCTATTTTTTTAAACTTAAAAGAAGATTGAGGAGATTTTGAAAGTTTGACATTTACAGGTTTCATAATCATGCCAATATTAATACTAATTTTAATATTTAAAAAAAATAATACCGTACTTTTGTTAATATAATATAAATTACTGCTAAAATAAATGTAGAAATCAATTCTAAATTTAGTATCATTCATGCTAAACAGGTTGTATTTTATGATTTCGTATATTTTATAGAGAAATCGTATATTATCTAATTTTTTAAGGCTGGTTAAATCTTAGAGAAAAAAATACCCGATCTTGAAAAATTTTGTTCCTTGTATGAATAAATTATTTTTTGCATATTTAAAAAATTTTGCATTAATCTTTGAAATTATCTCTGAGTTAAATACAATGTTTAGTATAAGTCGTAAATTTTCATAATTTTCCTTTTTCCAAATGCATAATTTTTAATAAAAGGACAGTATGTTGTATCTGGGCATAGATGGGGGAGGAACAAAGACAACCGGTGTTTTAACGGATGAAGGTGGAAATCTTTTTAAGAAGATTAAAAAGGGTGCCGGTAATATTGCTGTCCTCGATCGTGGAGCCATTGCACAATTTATGAGAAGTATTGTCTCAGACCTCATCAATTCAACTGATATTAAAGAAGTTGGTTGGGCGACATTTGCGTTTGCGGGTGCCGGTAGGCCGGAAGAAAGAGAGATGGTAGAAGAGTTGATTAGAGCAATAGGCATACAAAATTTTACAGTGATGACCGATGGTGAAATTTTACATTACTCCATTTTTAGAGAAAAGCCCGGAATATTAATCTCCTCCGGAACCGGATCTATATGTTTGGTGAAAACCAGTGATTCTGAATACCATCAAATTGGAGGATGGGGATACCTTTTAGGCGATGAGGGGAGCGGTTTTCACATTGGAAAGCAAGCCATTGGTGCAATATTAGATGAAGCCGAGTTGGGAAATAAACCATCTAACCTCTCGCAAGAAATACTTTCATTCTATGGACTACAGCAGCCTGAAAATCTCATTTCCACCGTTTACTCTTCTGTAAATCCTTCTAATTTAATTGCTTCCTGTGCCAAATTGGTATGTGAGTTAGCACAGGCCGGAGAACCCCGGGCCACAGCTATTGTTGAGGAAGCGGCTGCCGCTTTGGTTCACCTTGCATTAAAGGCGCTGAAGAAATTTCCCAATGAATTTTCTGATAATATCCCCTTAGCGTTAGCCGGTGGTATATTAACTGAGGTCTCTATTGTCAATCACAAGTTCAGAGAGAGAGCAAAAGAATCTCGTTTAAAATTTGAATATCTGCACTCTGAAATGGAACCTGCTGCTGCAGCGGTATTACATTCATTTCAAAAAAGCAATAAGAAAGTCCCAAACACATTATTGGATAAATTAAAAAATGTGCATTTCTAATAATTTACTTAAAATGTTAGTAAAAATTAGGTAAAAATAATGATAATCAAGATAAGTAATTTTCAAAAACATTTGGTAAAACTCGCCAATTCATTTCTGATTATGTTGGTTATTTCATTGTTGGTTTCTTGTGCAGGTATTCGTAAAGAAACTCCTGAAGATTGGGTTGAGCAAAAATTAAACACTATGAGCCTCGAACAAAAAGTTGGGCAATTGATGCTCGTTCGCTTGATCCCTCAATTTTATAACGTAGATGACCCGCAATTACAACTTTTGATGAATAAAGTAAAATCTGGAAGGGTTGGTAGTTTAACAATCGCTCCGGGTGAGCCCTATGCTTTAGCCAGAATGCTTGATAAATTGCAGCAGGCGGCTGACGTTCCTTTGATAGTAATGGCGGATATGGAATGGGGGGCATCGATGCGGGTGAATGAATCGACCGATTTTCCACCCAATATGGCAATTGGCGCTACCAGATCTGAAAACTATGCTTATCAGGTTGGAAAATTCACCGCGAAAGAAGCAAGAGCAATAGGTATTCATGTCAATTATGCACCGGTAATGGATGTGAATAATAATCCGGACAATATAATCATTAATACGCGTGCGTTTGGTGAAGATCCGGACTTGGTCGCAAAATTAGGAACTGCTTACCTTCGCGGTTTACAGGAGAACGGTGTATATGCAACCGCTAAACATTTTCCGGGACATGGGGACACTGATGTGGATTCTCACCTCGGGTTACCAACTATCCAAGCTTCTAAAAATCGACTGGACAGTGTGGAGCTTGCCCCTTTTAGAGCTGCGGTTAACGCCGGTGTCAAGTTGGTGATGATTGCGCATATTACCTACAGCGATTTTCCTCAAATGGAGGGTAGACCTGCAACCTTGGATCCTTATTTTATTGAAACTGTTCTCAAAAAAAATATGGGTTTTGAGGGATTGGTGATCACTGATGCCATGGGAATGGGTGGAATTGTGAATAACTACTGGAGTGGTGAAGCGGCTGTAATGGCTATAAATGCCGGTGCAGACATTTTATTGAATCCACCAAATTTTGACACAACCTTTAATTTTGTTGTTGAAGCAGTTAGGGAGGGAAGAATTTCCCGGGACCGATTGAATGATGCCGTCCGCAAAGTGTTACAAACAAAAAAGGAGCTGGGTCTTACTAAAAAACCTGAAATCGATTTGGTTCACCTCGAAGAAATTATGGCTAACCCCCAACATTTGAGACTTTCCCAGCAAATATCGGATTCTTCAATTACCTTGGTACGTGATGATTACAAAGTGCTCCCTCTTAAAGCCGATAAGCTGGATAGTGTACTGGCATTAACAATTACCGATAGAGAATGGGGATACATTTATGAAAGACGCCTTAAATCTGAATTGAACAGGCGTATTCCAATTGTACGCAGTGGATTAATCGATACCCGTTCTACCTTTAATCATATTCAGGAGATAACCGCGAAAGCAGATTCCTCACAGGCAATTATTGTGGGTATGTTTATGACCTGGGGGAGTTTTAAGGGGTCTATCACATTTCCGGATTCCACTGCGAAATTGATTAAGGAGTTTTTTCAGATTGAAAAGCCTATGGCAGTAATTTCATTTGGTTCTCCTTATTTATTAAGGCAAGTTCCGGAAACCCCATCTTATATTTGTGCATATCAAACCACCCCTTCTACGGTAAGAGCAGCAATGCGTGCTGTTTTTGGAGAGAATTATGTGAACGCAAAGTTGCCGGTTTCAATTCCGCCTCACATTGAATATGGGGCTGGAATGACGCAAACAAAGTATAAAATGAGAATTCAGGAACGTATTGATGATGACTTTATGCGAAATGCGTATAATGTGCTTGAGGAGGCGATTGCGGATTCAATATTCCCCGGGGCTCAAGTAGCTGTTTTACATAATGATACGCTTCTGGCAAATCGGGGAATTGGGCATATGACTTACGATGTGGATTCACCGGAAATCACTCCTGAAACCATATATGACCTGGCATCAATAACCAAGACGGCTGCAACAACCTTAGTTGCCATGAAATTATACGAACAAAGAAGAATTCGCCTCGATATTCCCGTGAAAAGTTACTTGCCGGAATTCAGCGGAGGTATGAAAGATTCGGTGACTGTGAGGCATTTGTTAACGCATTCGGCAGGTTTAAAAGGTTGGGTTCCTTTGTGGAATAAAGCAAAGGATAAAACAGAAGCATTGAATTATATTTATCAGTTACCACTCAGATACACCCCGGGAGATTCCATGGTTTATTCCGACCTGGGACTTATTACGATGCAACAAATTATTAGAACCGTCACTGGAGAGTCACTTGATAAACTCGTTAATAAGGAGTTTTATGAGCCTTTGGATATGAAAAATAGCATGTTTAATCCACCGGAAAATGTATCTGAAAATATTGCACCAACTGAAGTGGGAGGAGATCTGGATCGCGGTTTGATTCAGGGTGAGGTTCATGATGAAAATGCCTATTTTTTGGGAGGTGTTGCAGGTCATGCCGGGCTATTTTCTACAGCAAAAGACCTTGCTATCATGTCTCAAATGTTACTCAATGGTGGAATTTATCGACATAAACGTTTTTTACAACCGAAAACGATTCGACAGTGGACAACCCGTCAGGAAATCCCTCGGCAAAGTGAGCGGGCATTGGGTTGGGATACCCCCAGTGATGAAGGGTCGTCAGCAGGAGATTATTTTTCTCCGGGAAGCTTTGGCCATCTCGGATTTACCGGTACTTCAATTTGGATTGATCCCAATCGTGAGATTGCTATTATCCTGTTGACCAATCGTGTACATCCCACACGTGAACGAGGTGGAATTTATCAGGTGAGACGTAAATTTCATAATGAAGCGATGAAAGCACTTCTTAAGCGAATCGGTGAAGAACTTCCTGAAATGGAAGAGGAGACCACTCACTAAGAATATATGATAGCCGGAATTTAACTCATTCCTGGTTGATTTGTTTTGACAAAAAGTGAATTAAAGAGACAGTTAATAAAACAAATGTTGTTCTCCACATAACAATTCAAGTAAATATGCGATTTTCAGAGATTGATTTAATTATTATTTTAATCTATTTGGCTGTTTCCACCGGGGTGGGGTCCTGGATTGGAAGAAATCAGAGAAATACCACAGATTATTTTCTTGGAGGACGCAGAATACCATGGCTTGCCGTGGCATTCAGCATTGTTGCAACCGAAACAAGCGTATTAACTTTCATCAGTGTTCCGGCGGTGTCTTATCAGGGAAACATGACTTTTCTCCAAATTGCGCTGGGATATATTCTGGGACGTATTTTTGTCGCTCTCTTTATGATACCTGCTTATTTCAAAGGTGAATTATCTACCGCTTATCATTTTTTAGGGAATCGCTTTGGTCAAAAAATGCGAAATAT
Source organism: uncultured Calditrichaceae bacterium (assembly GCA_964627635.1). Lineage (GTDB taxonomy): Bacteria > Calditrichota > Calditrichia > RBG-13-44-9 > RBG-13-44-9 > CAZVKP01. The sequence goes on from CAZVKP010000167.1 coordinate 4,986, forward strand.
AGCCAGTATAACATTTATGGCAACACGACTATTGGCAGATGGTGTTCGGCTGTTTGCCACAGCCATTCCATTAGCCCTCATTATTAAGGGAAGCGGTCTGTTGGACTCATTTTCCGATCATGAATTCTATCTCCTCTCCATTGTTTTAATTGGCATTCTTACCATGGCTTATACCTATATCGGGGGAATTCGATCGGTGATTTGGATGGATGTAACCCAAATGTTTATTTACATCAGTGGGGCAATACTTGCGGGAATTTTAGTAATAGTTAATTTACCTGATGGGTTTTCAAGTGTTTTAAGTATTACCGAGGCACAAGATAAATTTAAAATTTTATATACCGGTTTTGAGCTTAATTTTGCTGAATTCATAAAGCAACCCTATACATTTTTTACAGCACTAATTGCTGGCGCCGTTTTTAGTCTGGCCTCCCATGGAACGGACCAATTGATTGTTCAACGGTTGCTAACCTGTCCTGACAAACGCTCCGGGCAAAAAGCGATAGCCTTAAGCGGTATTATTGTATTCATACAATTTTTTCTTTTTCTATTTTTAGGTCTTTTACTATACGCTCAGTATGGCGGAGCAAATTATCAGGAGCTTGGACTCACTCATGCAGATGGGATTTTCCCAAAGTTTATTATAGAAGAGATGCCAAGTGGAATCAGCGGCCTCATTGTTGCTGCTCTCTTTGCTGCTGCGATGAGTACTCTTTCCAGTACTCTATCCAGTCTTTCAAGTGCCACGACACTGGATATTTATATTCCGCTTGTTGGAAAAGATAAAACTGAAAAACAACTACTCAAAACATCCCGACTTATAACCGTTGTGTGGGGGTTGGTATTAATCGGCATTGCCATTGCCTTTATTGGCATGGAAGGAACAGTAGTCGAAATTGCACTTGGAATTGCATCTTATACTTATGGTGGATTATTAGGTAGCTTTTTGCTCGGGTTGTTTTTTAAGCGAGTTAATCAAAGAGATGCAATCGTTGGATTTATATCTGCGTTAGTGGTAATGACAATCGTTATACAAACGGTTAGTATTGCCTGGCCGCTTTATACGGTAGTGGGTAGTCTGGTGTCTATTGTAACAGGCAATCTTTCAAGTTTAATGTTTAAAACGGTTGATAATAAATCCTAACCTCTGAAATAAATGAGAAAAATGAACAAATTAGGCAAAAGATAAGAATGATGTTCCAATATCGATTAATTACGCTTGACAAAAAAACAGGCTGGGTATGAGAGTTACCGGATTAGATTGGACATTTGTTATTCTCTATTTTCTTATTGCGTTAGGTATTGGCCTATACTTCGCCAAAAGGGCTGGAAAAGATATTGTTGAATATTTTACTTCCGGTAGAAGTTTACCCTGGTGGTTGGCGGGTACCAGCATGGTTGCCACTACATTTGCTGCAGACACACCACTGGCTGTAACAGAGTTAGTGGCAAATCACGGTATTGCAGGAAATTGGCTTTGGTGGAATATGGTGATGAGCGGATTACTCACGGTTTTTCTTTTCGCCAGACTCTGGCGGCGGGCAGAAGTGCTGACCGATGTGGAATTCACTGAACTTCGATATTCCGGGAAACCTGCGGCCATTTTAAGAGGATTCCGGGCACTTTATTTAGCAATCCCCATCAATTTGATTATATTGGGTTGGGTGACATTAGCCATGGTGAAAATCATTGAACTCAGTATCGGTGTGGATAAATGGATCGCGATTGGAATCTGCATTTTGGTGACTTTGGTGTATAGCGGTATCAGTGGATTATGGGGCGTTGTGGTGACAGACTTTTTGCAGTTTATCATCGTTATGGTTGGTTCTGTTATTTTAGCAATATTTGCCATGGACGGCGTTGGTGGGATGGAAGGCTTAAGAGAAAATCTTGATGTGCTGTATGGAGAGGGACATAGCATTCTGAATTTTATGCCGGAAATTGG
>CAZVKP010000168.1:0-6642 GCA_964627635.1 uncultured Calditrichaceae bacterium
GTTCTTCTTAAACTTCTCAAATGCCCCACGGTGTTTAATTTGTTGGCAATGTCTGCCCCCAACATGCGGATGTAAGTTCCGCTTCCGCACACCACACGTATCCGGAGTGAAGCGGATTGGCATTCCAGAAGCTCAATTTGATGTATTTCAACATCCTTATAAATTTCAGGAATAGATTTTCCTTCACGGGCCAATTTGTATAAACGTTTTCCATTGACCTGCGCTGCAGAAAAATCCGGTATGCGCTGTTTAATTTTTCCATGAAATTGACGAAGGATTGATTTTATTTCCTCCTCGGAAAATTCAGGTACTGGTTTTTCCTGAATGACTGTTCCGGTGATATCCAGCGTGTCGGTGGTTTTTCCCAAAGAAATTTCCGTAATATATTCTTTGGGAAGATTCATCAATTCCGAAGAAAGCTTGGTAGCCTTTCCTAAACAGATGAGCAGCACACCGGTAGCAAACGGATCCAGAGTGCCGGCATGACCCACTTTTTTAAATTTGGTAAAATTACGAATTTTTTTGACAACATCGAAAGAAGTCCATTTCACCGGTTTATCGATGTTAACGATATAACCGGTTTCCGAGGTTTTTATAAATTGATATTGATGTTGCTCCAGTTGCTGTTTTACCTTTTTCTTTTTATATGCCAATAGTTCCACATTCACTTTATTCCTGGTCGTCTTTGTCCGAGTCATTATGGATTTTTTTTAACAAGTCATTGATATGTTCCGAATAATCGAGTGAATCGTCATAAAAAAAACGTAATTCAGGTATAAATCGTACTTTTAAATGCGGCGCTAACTCGTTTTTAATAAAATTCGCTGCGCTCTCCAATGCTTTATTTGATTGTTCTTTCTGCTCCTCATCTCCCAGAACCGTGTAGTAAATTGAAGCAATACGCAAATCACCGGACATCCGTACATGTGTTACCGTTACAAATCCTTTACGCGGATCTTTAATTTTACGATCGATTATTTGACTGACATGTTTCTTGATCTGGTCTGCCAGCTTCCGTTGCCTGATGGTTTCCTTTTTCATAATTCAATTCTAAACAAATTCTAAGCTATGTTCAATCACTTCCATCATTCCATTATGCTCAATAATAGAAAAGATAGAATTGACATTTTTTTCAATTATTTGATAGCTTCCGCCAACTTGTGCAATTCCCAAACGAGCTCGCTGCCATTTATCCTGAAAATCGACCTCTGCAATACTCACATTATATTTATGGCGAACTTTATCCTTCAGACTTCTAATGGCCATACGTTTTTCCTTTAAAGAGGTGCAGCCCGGGAGGAAAATATCAACCGTTAGTACACCGATAATCATCTGCATGATGGTGAAACTTTATTTTTCGAATATATCTTTATAGTGAATTTGGTATTTAGCAGTTAATTGCTATTAACACCCGTCCATATGAAAAACATGATCCTGTATTAAGATACCAGCGTAAACATTTGGGTTCATGAAATACAGCAGTCTAAATGTAAATACAATTATTAAGTGACTAATGTCCGCTTTTCCTTTACCACTTCAAATGCCTCGATCTGATCCCCGACTTTGATATCATTATAGTTTTCAATCATAATTCCGCACTCATAACCTGCTGCCACCTCCCGAACGTCATCTTTGAATCGCTTAAGGGATGATAATTTGCCTTCATATATTTCAACATCATTCCGGATCAATCGAATATGTGAATTTCGGTTAATTTTGCCATTTAACATATAGCAACCTGCAACCGTGCCAAGTCTTGAAATCTTGAAAACTTCCCGAACTTCTGCCATACCGGTCACTTCTTCCCGTTCTTCCGGCTCCAGTAAACCTTCAAGCGCCAGTTTCACATCATCTACCGCATCATAAATAACCTTGTAAAGCCGAATATCCACATTTTCCTGCTCTGAGAGGGTTTTTGCTTTAAGGGTTGGTCTTACATGGAAACCGATAATAATTGCCTGCGAAGCGGCTGCCAGCATCACATCAGATTCTGAGATGGGTCCCACGGCCCGTCGGACCACCTTCACTGCAACGTCCTGATTGGAAAGTTTAAGCAAGGAATCGGTTAGCGCCTGTGTTGACCCATCCACATCTGCTTTGACGAGGATATTCAATTCCTTAACTTCACCTTCGGCAATTTGACGCGATATTTCATCCAATGTAAGATGTCTGATTTGATGGAAGTCTTGTTCACGCTTTAATTGTTGGCGGCGCTGGGTTATATCCTTAGCAGCTCTTTCGTCTTTCATCACCAGAAGTTTGTCTCCTGCTTCCGGAACGCCATCCAATCCAAGTACCTGCACCGGGTAACCGGGGCCGGCTTCTTTCACTGACTGATTTCGTTCATTAAGCAGCGCCCGAACACGTCCGTAATATTGACCAACAATAAAGTCTGCACCAACCCGCAATACACCTTGTTGAATTAAAACCGTTGCAACCGGTCCTTTTCCTTTGTCCAACTGAGATTCAATGACAGTACCGCTGGCACGACGTTTGGGATTTGCTTTAATTTCAAGTAGTTCTGCTTCAAGCGAAATTTTTTCCATTAAATCGTCAATTCCCATTCCGCTTTTTGCGGAAACATCCATAACCTGATATTTACCGCCCCAATCTTCTACTAATATATCGCGGTCTGCCAGTTGTTTCCTGATGGACTTGGGATCCGCATTATTTTTGTCCACCTTATTGATGGCAATAACAATGGGAACACCCGCTGCTTTTGCGTGGTCGATTGCTTCTTCGGTTTGTGGCATCACATTGTCATCAGCCGCAACCACCAATACAACGATATCTGTCACTTGTGCACCGCGCGACCGCATTGCCGTAAACGCCTCGTGACCCGGTGTATCTAAAAAGGTAATCTTTCGTTTATCGTCTAATTGCACAACATATGCCCCAATGTGCTGTGTTATTCCGCCGGACTCTCCCGCAACCACGTTGGTACGGCGGATATAGTCCAGAACCGATGTCTTACCATGGTCAACATGACCCATTACAGTGACCACAGGATGGCGGTGAACGTAGTCTTCCTTATTATCTTCATCTTCTTCCACGTCTTGTAAATATTCAGAGGCGTATTCTTCTTCTTCCTTAACATTAAAACCGAAGTTCTCCGCCAGTAATTTTATCATATCCATGTCCAGCCGTTGATTGATTGTCACCATTTGCCCTAATTCCAGACATTCTTTGATGACATCGGGTACCGGCACGGACATTAAGTTTGCCAGATCCTGAACGGTGATAAATTCGGTGACAGAAATGGTACCTTCATCTTCATCAGATAATTCCCCGGAGTCCTTTGCTTTTTTTCGTCTCTTTTTGGTTGTACCAGTATCTTGCATACTTGCAAGTGTCTTCTTTAAGGTGTCCTCAACTTCTTGCTCGTCAATCTCTTTTTTCTTGCGAGACCGTTTGGGACGACCACCCTTTGTTTCTTTGGGTTCCTCTTCTCCCTCTAAATCAATAAGAGGCATCTTTTTCTTGCCCTTGCGTCCCTCTTTCCGAATCATCTCAAAAGCTTTGCGACGGCGTTTTTCCTTTTCGCTAACGTCTTCTTCAATTTTTTTCTTGCCTTTTTCTTTCTTTGGTTTCTCAACCGGTTGTTCTTTAACCTCTGCCTGTTCATCAACGCTTTCGGTTTCCTCTTCTTCCGTTTCAACCGCTCTAACACGTTTTGGTGTGTGGTCCTGGTCTGCTCTCTCTGATGGTTTTTCCGTTTCTTTTATATCAGGATGTTCTTCAGCAGGTTTTACTTCCTCCTCTTCCTCAGGCTCTTCCTTTATTTTCTTAATAACTTCTTTTTTCTTCTCAACTTTTTTTCGCTTCTTTTCCTCTTGTTTCTCCAGGTATTGTTTTGCTACAGGGTGTTCTATAATATCGCCAACCTGAGGCATTTCTTCGGTATCTGCGGACTCTTCTTCAGAATCCTCTTCTGCCTCTTCAGTTTCCGCTGCTTCTTGCGGTTCCTCCACTTTCGATTCAGGTTCGCTTACTTCTTCTTCAATCTCTGCTTTTCCTTCTTCTGTTGTTTCAACCGCTTCGGTCGTTTCAGTCTGCGCTTCGGCAGTTGTCGGTTCTTCCTCAGTAACCGGCGCTTCAGTTTCGGCAACCGGGGTTTCAGCCTGTTCTTCTACTTCAGGTTCTTCTTTTACCCGTTCCTTGCGGCGAATTGCCAGTTTTTCCGCTTTAACTTTTTCTTGAGAAAACCGCTTGAGTATTTCATCGTGCATTTCATCGGTAATGGGTGTATTTAACCCACTAACATTATAGCCCTTCTTTTCGAGAAACTCTATAATAGTCTGGTGAGCCAGATTAAGTTCTTTTGCGACTTTAAATAATTTTCTTTTGCTTTTCTTTACAGCCATTTATACTCCTGCTTTGATATTCTCAATTATTTTACTACTGAGATTTCCTTTTATAATTCCCAATATTTTATGGTGATTAAATCCCCATAGTTGCTTCCAATTGGTATTCTGAGAAGTTTTTACCATATAGATATTTTTATGTTTTGTTGTATTTGAAACTTTTTTAATTGTATTCTCCGATACATCGTTATTCAATAATATCAAGTCTATCTTGTTTTTATTAGTAGACTGCCGAACAGCTTCGTAACCGCTCACATATTGTTTAGAGCGAATAACAAAGCCAATCAATGCTGCGGTTGCTCGATCCGCAGTCCAATTTTCAAATTTCTTTTGCATAATCCTTTCGAACACGATAAAATAAAAATATATATGCTACAAACAACCGAAAATCAAATTAAGTATCAAAATAACTTTAGCATGAATTGTTTAATTTTCACTTAATAGTAATAATATATCCTATATTTGTTCCAAAATTTATTATTTCTTAAACATTGACAACTTGTAATATCTTTTGAGCAGTTTTTTGCCCGATTCCCGGAATTTCCATTAAATCCTGCAATCCTAAGTCCTTTATTTGTTCCACGTTATTTATATCTGCCTCGCGCAGCCGTTTAACGACAGAGGGGGTAAGATTAGGTAATTCCGCAATATCCACATCTTCTTCAATTGATTTTTGATAATATTCGGATTCTTTAAATAGTTCGATATTCCAATTGGTAATTCTCTGGGCCAGCTCTTTATTTGTTTCATTTCTTCCAAGTGCCAATCCCATGTCTTTATCCGGAATAATTGCCACAGCCAGATTGTCTTCTTCATTCAGCATAACTCGCACAGGCTTGGAGGGAGTTAGTGCTCTCATGATAAATATTTCCGGTTCGGAGGAATAAGAAAATACATCAATTTTTTCACCATTCAGCTCCCTTACTACAGACTGAATTCGCACACCACGCATGCCTACACAGGCACCAACCGGATCGATACGTTTATCCATAGATTCTACTGCGAGTTTTGCCCGTTCGCCCGGTTTTCTTCTGATTTTTTTGATTTCCACAATTCCATCAAAAATTTCAGGCACTTCAATTTCGAACAGCCGTACCATAAACTGATCATCGGCCCTGGAAACGATTATGTCCGGTCCGGGGCGCCGCCGTTTTTTGGCAGGACGATCTTCCAGGTCTTCCGGCTCTGTTTTGTCCGGTTCCACAACCTTTTTTATGAGCGCACGTACGCTGTCGCCCCTTCTCAATTCTTCTTTTGGGATAGATTCGGATTTGGGCATGAACATTTCAACTCTGTCGACCAGTAAAAAATAACCTGCCCGGGTAACCTGGTGTACATCGCCGATAATAATTTCGCCGACTCTGCTGCTATATTCATCATAAATCTTTCGCTTTTCGTATTCACGAATACGCTGCAGTAAGCTTTGTTTGGCAATGTTAATTAATCGACGTCCAAAAAGTTCGGGAGCGACAATCTCAACATAATCTTCACCCAGTTCAATTTCCGGATCGATCTTTTTGGCATCCTTCACAGAAATTTGAAGGATTGGGTCCTCTACTTCCTCCACAACTTCTTTCTCAACATAGATTTCAATTTCACCTCGATCCATATTAACAATCACATCAAAATGGTCTGAATTGCCATATTTTTTGTTGATGAGCGTAAGGAAAATGTCCTCGATAATATCGCGGAGTTCGTCTCTATCAATTCGTTTTTCTTTTGCTATCTGATTGACAGCATCTACTATATCACTTCGCATGGATAATTTAAACCTCCACTTAATTTACCAGTTAGTTTTTACCATGGCTTTCTCTATCGAATCCATGGGGATGGTAATTTTTTGATCATTTTTTGAAAGCACAATTTTATCATCATCAGCTTCTGTTAATATGGCGGTTGTATTTTGTTTACCTTGTTCTGTTTTATAACGAACCTGAAGCTGACGATTGATGTTTTTTCGAAATTGCCATAATTCCTTCAAGGGTCGCTTAATTCCCGGTGAAGATATTTCCAAACGGTATTTTCCTTCAATGGGATCATACATATCAAGTGCGTCTTCAATCTCCCGGGTTAAATCGGTAATTTCCTGCATGGTGATTCCCAATTCGGTGTCTGCAAAAACCGAAAGCACTTTATTATTTCGATGTCCCCGTAGTTCTATATCCACCAAGCGCACCTGTAATCTTTCGCAAACGGGTTCAATTAAGTCCCTTAATTTTTTTTCTTGACTTTCCATACAATTAAAACTTACAATTCAATAAACATTATTAATTGAACT
>CAZVKP010000168.1:6652-6917 GCA_964627635.1 uncultured Calditrichaceae bacterium
ATAGCAAAAAAGTGGGTCTAACAACCCACTTTTCGCAACCCACAATATACAATTTTTTCATCTGTTATGCAAATTGTTTTACTTTTTAACGATTTATTTTCAGTGTTAATTCAGGATCAAAAAGTTCTTTTATGCTTGAATAGGACAACTGTCTTTGCTCAGCCGGTGTGATACATTTCAGGCTCTTGAGTTAGGAGCGGCATCTTGTCCTGAACAACCATTCAATTGTCTCCGGAAGCAGTTTCTACACTCTCTGTTACAATAC
>CAZVKP010000169.1:0-6869 GCA_964627635.1 uncultured Calditrichaceae bacterium
CAAGCCAATTGACAGAAAAATTTAAAAAAATTAATAATTACGAATTTTTATTTTTCATTTCCAAAAATGGCGATTAAATATTGATTAAAAGGAAAAGTCACGAGAGTCAATATCCGGGTAAAACATATTTAGATATCTGGACTATTGCTGCGGATTGTGGAACTTCTTGGAATTCTTAGTACAATTTTATAATTTGATTTATTCAAAATAATGGTTCAGTATGGACGGCAGAAAATTGATAGAGGAAATAATGAAAGAGGTATTCAATCCGCGTAACAAGAAAAAATGTTTTCGAGAGTTAAAACGCTGTTTTTGGTGGAAAGTGTCCCGGCAAGGAATGTTTTTCTTCCATGTGGTTGCGATCATCATTTTTCTGGTAATGAATGGATTTTCCCAGCCACATCGCATCTGGATGGACGGCAAGTTTGACGATTGGCAGCAGTTATCTCCCATTTACTCCGATGCTTCGGGGGATCAGAGTATTGGAAACCTGGACTTCGGTCGGCTTTGGGTGGGGAATGATGACAACTATCTTTTTATGAATATCGAATTGGGCGATAATTTGAATATTCAAGAAGGAAACCGGATCACCCTGTATATCGATTATGATAATGATACCACAACCGGTTTAAATATTCATGGGATTGGGGCGGAAATGGAATGGGTCTTCGGCGAAAAAAGCGGTACTGCATATTTAGGTTGGTCAACTGATCCACAATTTGGACACAGCCAGATTGAGCTGGTGACCCAACCGACGGTGACTTCCACACAATTTGAAATTTCCATGGATCGTCATAAACAACTTATCAGTTTTAAACAGCTTTCAGACAGTATCCGGATTGTCTTCAAAGATAATGGTCCCGGCGAAGATTTATTACCGGATAATCCCGGCGGTGTTCTCTTTACTTTTAACGATACAACCACGCTTCCACCAATTGAACCGATCAGTATTAAAAAATCAAATGATAGCCACTTCCGGGTGATGACCCACAATGTTTTATCTGACGGATTATTTGATTCGGAAAAAGCACCGGCTTTCGACCGGATTCTGAAAGCCCTGCAGCCGGATATTATCGGATTTCAGGAGATTTACAATCATACCCCCAATGAAACCAAACAACGCGTGGCATCGGTTCTGCCACTACCGGACGGCGAACAGTGGTATGCCGGGTTCGCAGCACCGGATATTCTTGCGGTCAGCCGTTTTCCTATTATCCGGATTGATAATCTTGAAGGAGTTGGCTCTCAAAACAATGGTGCATTTTTACTGGATTTAAGCCCTCAATATCCTTTAAAACTCATGTTTATTGTCGCCCATACACCCTGTTGTAACAATGACTGGGGCAGGCAATATGAAATTGACGCCATTATGAGTTTTATTCGCGATGCCAAAAGATCCGGTGGTATAATAGAGCTGGAAACCAATACCCCTATCTTGGTTGTAGGAGATATGAATTTAGTGGGCGATGTTCAGCAGCTCAATTCCCTTTTAACCGGAGAAATCATCAATTCCAATCCTTTTGGTCAATCCGATAAACCGGATTGGGATGAGACAAATTTTACGGATTTGTTACCACGCCATCCGTTTACGCCCATGTATTTTACCTGGATAAATTCGCAGAGTGAATTTGGTCCCGGTCGGCTGGATGTGCAAATATACAGCGACAGTGTTATGGAGCCTGTTAAAAGTTTTGTTCTGTACACACCGGATATTCCCTCGGATACCTTAAGTGCATACAATTTAAATCGTACTGATGCAACGACTTCCAGCTCTTCTGATCATTTGCCGGTCGTGTCAGATTTTGTTTTAAAGAACGTAAATACTATCGGGGAAATAAAAAACCAAAATTTGCAGGGCTTCAAACTTCATCAAAATTATCCTAATCCCTTTAACGCCACAACCAACATCATTTACTATCTTGCGGAATCTTCTCATGTAGATCTCGATATATTCAGTGTAACCGGTGAACGTATCAAAACTTTGGTGAACCAAAAACAGTCATCCGGATTACACCAAATCCGTTGGGACGGAACAGGTGAGCGGGAATTGACGGTTGCCAGCGGCATTTACATCTATAGATTGACCAGCAAAGATCATATTCAAGAGCGCAAGATGCTTTTTTTGAAATAAATCCATAGGGTATCGTACACTATTGTTGTATTAATGGGGCCTGCTCAGCTTTTCAAAACAAAGTATTTGTATATTACATTGTAAGACACCACCAGTACTATGATTTGGTCATAACAAAATCAAACATAGAAATCATTGATTGAACGATTTGAGGAGTTTCTATTATGTTTTCTACCGATGGAGTGACATACAATGGAAATGAAAAGAAGAATCAGGATTTAACCTGGAAAAAAGCTATTTGCGGTATCTGTCCCGCCGGATGCTGGGTTGAAGTAGGAATGGAAAATGGGAAACTGGTTGATATCAAGGAAGATCACGATCACTCACTGGGAATGATTTGCCGCCGTGGGGAACATGCGCCGGAAATTGTTTACAGTAAGCATAGGCTACGCTATCCCATGAAACGGGTAGGACCCAAAGGTACTTATGAATTTGAAAGAATCACCTGGGATGAGGCGTATGACATTATCGTTAATAATCTGAATAAAATTAAACAAGAATCCGGTCCGGAAGCGGTGTCCATTTATACCGGACGAGGGACTTTTGAATTGGCTTTGTGTGACATGTTTCAACCAAAAGGCGTGGCGGTATCTTCAGCTTCAAGTGTGTTATTCCCCTTTGGATCGCCGAATACCATGGGTGTGGGTGCGCTCTGTTATGTTTCCTTCGCCAAAATTGCACCACATGTCACAATGGGGCGTATGCTGGTAAACATGTTTACTGATATGGAAAATTCCGAACTTCTTTTGATCTGGGGTGCAAATCCCGCAACGGATTCGCCGCCGATGGATATGTATCGGTTGGAAGCGGCGGCAAAACGGGGAGCTGAAATCATTGCCATTGATCCGCGTTATAGCGAAGCCGCTAAACGAACCAATGCCCGATGGATACCCATTAGGCCGGGTTCCGATGGTGCGCTGGCGCTTTCCGTGATGGAAGTGATGATTGAAGAGGAATTGAATGATGAAAATTTTGCGGAAAATTGGTGTCACGGATTTGATGAATTGAAAACTTACGTCCAACATTTCAGGCCGGAGGTAACGGAAAACATTACGGGTGTACCTGCGGAAACCATTCGTTATTTGGCACACCGGATTTGTGAAGCGACCGGTGCCTGTCCGGTGATGTACACCGGACTGGAATATTCCAATACCGGCGTACAGGCGATTCGCTCGGTACTTACCTTGTTTGCGCTGGCCGGACAACTTGATGTGCCGGGTGGAATCGGACTCGCCATGTTGGATTCACATTTTCCGACCAACCGGTCCTGTAATCAGGAAAACCCAAATCTGGATTTAGCAATTGCGCGAGATCGTTTTCCCATTTATAGTAACTACCGGGGAGAATCCCACGCTATCGGACTTGTGGATTCGGTGTTAAATGAAGAACCATACAAAATTAGGGGACTTCTCATTCATGGCGCCTCAGTTCTCACTTCCTGGCCGCAAACAGCAAAATGGAGAGAGACGCTTTCGAAACTGGATTTTATTGTTTCAATTGATCGGCAATTAACCGCTGATTCAGCATATGCGGATGTTGTGCTGCCTGCAACCACCATGTTCGAGATTGATTCTTACATGGTGTACGGACCCATTTTTCGATTGCGCGAAAAAGTGATTGAACCGGTGGGTGAAGCTCGTAACGATTACTTAATAATGACCGAACTTGCCAACCGGTTGGGTTATGGTGATGTTTATCCCGGTTCTGAGGAAGATGTTGTTCGGTTTGCTTTAGACAAATCCGGTTACAGCCTTGAGGATGTGAAAAAAGCAGGGGGATGGGTCAAAACTCCAACTTCCATGATGGAATACAAAAAGTGGGAAAAAGGCAGTCTCCGCCCTGACGGAAACCCGGGTTTTGATACACCAACCGGTAAATTTGAAATTTGGTCTACCATTTTTGAAGATTACGGGTATGAGCCCCTCCCCAAATATAGCGAAGTGAGGGAGGGTCCATTGGGGAACCCGCATTTGACAAAAGAATTTCCTTTGGTATTCAATTCGGGTGCCCGTCCGCAAACAGATTTCCGGTCACAACATCATGGTATTCCGGGATTAGTGAACGATAATCCGGAGCCCACCGTGGAATTAAATCCAGCGGATGCAAAAGAGCGTAATATCGAAACCGGAGATCTGGTGCACGTTAGTACCGCCCGGGGCTCGGTGCCGTTCCGGGCACGGGTTACCGAAGATATCATGGGGGGAGTGATTGAATGCAACATGGGTGGCGGCACACCGGTCGGTCCCAAAGCGTGGCAGGAATGGAATGTCAACGAATTGACCGATTTGAATAATTATGATGAGATTTCGGGATTTCCGGTTTATAAAGCCCTGCTGTGTGAAGTGAGCAAAGTGGAGGCGGCAACCGATGAGTCCAAGAAAACCGCCGCTTTTAAGGCTGAAATGTGCGGTGCACAGCCGGTTGAATCTACTTCGAAACAAGAACCATTACGGCGAATTTATCTGGATAACAATGCCACCACGCCAGTTGCAGATGAGGTGCGTGAAGCAATGTTGCCTTATTTGGGAGAAAAATATGGCAATCCTTCAGCGATTCATGAAACCGGACGTCCGGCACAGGAAGGGAAGGAGAAATCCCGCAGACAAATTGCAAAGTTATTGAATACCAAACCACGGCGTCTCATTTTTACCGGCGGTGGTTCGGAAGCGGATAATATGGCGCTCAAAGGCGTTGCTTATGCTCGGCGGGAAAAAGGGAATCACATTATTACAACAAAGATAGAGCATCCCGCCATTTTGAAAGCCTGCGATTTTTTAGAAAGAATTGGATACCAGGTTACTTATTTGGATGTGGATGAGGATGGATTAATTGATGTTGGGCATTTAGAAAAAGCAATCTCCCCGGAAACCATTTTGGTATCCATCATGTATGCCAATAACGAAGTTGGAACTATCCAGCCTCTTAAAGATTTGTGTCGGATTGCCCACGAACACCGAGTGTTGTTTCATACGGATGCGGTTCAGGCGGTGGGAAAAATAAAAGTGGATGTTGAAGATTTGGACGTGGATTTACTGAGTTTGTCAGGACATAAATTCCATGGGCCAAAGGGAATTGGTGTTCTATACATTAAAAAAGGTGTAAAAATTGAACCTTTGATTCATGGCGGTAAGCAAGAATCCGGTTTGCGTGCCGGAACCGAAAATATTGCTGCAATTGCGGGAATTGGTAAGGCAGCAGAATTAGCCATGCAGACGGTGAGAAATTCTGATAAAATGGCGAAATTACGAGACCAATTAGAGCAGGGGATTCGCAATTCGATCCCTGGAGCTATGCTGAACGGGCATCCGGAACAGCGACTTCCCAATACTTTGAATCTGACTTTACCGGAGCTGCGGGGCGAGTCGTTGGTCGTGGCACTGGATCAACACGGTATTTCACTATCATCGGGGTCTGCCTGTAAAGCCGGTTCTCCGGAGCCGACTCACGTGCTGATGGCAATGGGAAGAACAGAAGAGGATGCCCATTGTTCGGTGCGCCTGTCATTGTCCGACCAAACCACTGAAGAAGATATTGAATATACGGTTTCAGCTTTAAAACAAGTGCTTGAAGAAATGGAATCCACGGTGAGATTTTTGCCATGTAAGTGATGAGTTTTATGGTTTGTCATCTACCGGTTAACTTTTGCGTCCAAACTCAGTTTGGACGCAGCAATGGAAGGCACAGGGCAAAATCCCATATATTGATTTTAATCTCAGTTTGGGCACAATGAATAGGAGGATGAAATATGGCAGATCAAAATAAAAAAGTGTTAGTGGTAACCGGGGCTTCTGCCGGATTGGGAAAAAGCCTGAGTCTTGAGGTGGGGAAAAGAAGATTCCGGGTGGTTTTATTAGCCCGAAGTACCCAAAAACTCAGTAAAGTTGCGGAACAGGTCCAAACGAATGGTGGAGAGGCATTGGTGATTCCAACAGATGTTACTAAACCTGATGAAGTGAAACGCGCTTTTGCGGAAGCTGTCCAAAAATGGAATCAAATTGACATTTTATTCAATGCTGCCGGAGTTGTTCAGCCGGTGAAACCGATGGTGAAAGTTTCCGATAAGGAATATTTTAGTTCATTACTTATCAATGTTTACGGGATTTATATCAGCACCCGGGAAGCAGTGAAACAAATGATTCAGCAAGATAAAGGTGGGACAGTAGTGAATGTGTCCAGCGGTGCAGCCATTAAACCTTATTTTGGATGGTCAGCTTATGGCAGTCAAAAAGCGGCAGTGGATATGTTTACCCGGATTGTGGCACAGGAAGTGGCGGGAAAGCCGATACGGATATTCGGATTATCGCCGGGACCGTTTAAAAGTGGTATGCAGGAGATATTACGAAACACTTCTCCCGAAGATTTCCCCTCACGAAATAAATTCATCAAATTGTATGAGGAAGATAAACTGGCGTCACCTGAGGACTTGTCTAAGGTTTTTATTGATCTGGCGTTATCAAATTGGCCGGAACTAAACGGTCGGATTGAGGATATCCGGGATGCGCAGTTCAAAAAAGAATGTGAGGAGCACGGGATTGAGATTGGGTGATCCAAAGTGCGATAAGCACCCTTGCTTGTCGCCATGAATTGGTAACAGTCAAAATCGTTGAAACAAATCTAATTTCAGGAATCCTGACTTAGTGGTTTATTTAAAGTCATCAAAACCGTATTTTCGTAAATTCAAATAGTCCTGACTTTATTGCCTATCTTAGCCGAGGCTGATGCAGCAGAAAAGTGAGAC
>CAZVKP010000170.1:0-6815 GCA_964627635.1 uncultured Calditrichaceae bacterium
CACAAAAACAACCTGTTTTTTATAGGTCCTAACCTGCCGCATACCTGGTATTCACCGTCGGGAATCTTAGGAAAAAACCAGAATCATGAAGCATATTTAATTCAATTTAAAGATAATTTGGGCGGATTAAATTTTTGTGAGGTACCTGAGCTGACAAATATTCATCAATTATTCGAAAATTCCACACGCGGATTACAAATTAATGGAAATACCAAACGCCTTGTCACAGAAAAGATTTTTGAGATGGAAACTCTTGATGGAGTGGATCGTCTTATTTATCTTATAAAAATTCTCGACCTGTTAAGCAAAGCGAAGAAAAATGAATTGCAAGTTTTGTCCAGCATTGAGTTTAACCACCGATTTCAGGCTGATCAACAAAGCAGAATCGATAAGGTTTGCACTTATATAAATAAAAATTATAAAAATCATCTCGGCTTAGAAGATGCGGCATCAATTTTGAACATGAGTACCACAGCATTCAGTCGGTTCTTTAAGAAATCTACGGGTAAAACATTTGTAAAATATGTCAATGAGCTTCGCATCGGTTCTGCCTGTAAACTTTTAATTGAATCTGAAATGACCGTTGCTGAAATCTGCTACGAAGTTGGTTTTAACAATCTTTCCAATTTCAATCGGCGTTTTTACGAACGACATCAAATGAGCCCCAGGAATTACCGCCGAGAGTTTAGTGCCAAGTTTTAGTCGTGAATCTAAAAATATTAATTTTATAAAAGCTACTTAGATGAAAAATAGACTGGATTCACTCGATGCGTTTCGAGGCATCACCATTGCGGGTATGATTTTGGTTAACAATCCCGGCAGTTGGAGCAATGTTTACATACCGTTACTACACGCATCGTGGCATGGGTGGACTCCCACCGATCTTATCTTCCCGTTTTTTTTATTTATCGTAGGGGTTTCAATTACCTTTTCTTTAAAAAAACAACTATCCGTGCATGATCGAAAATTTGTTTATATAAAAATATTTAGAAGAACACTTATTTTATTCGGTTTGGGATTATTCTTAAACGGATTTCCTTACTTTAATCTGGAGACAATTCGCATTCCGGGAGTTTTACAGCGCATTGCTATTGTTTACTGCGTCTCGTCGCTCATTGCCATGAATACTCAATTAAAAACACAGGCATGGATAACTGCGGGGTTATTGTTTCTCTACTGGGGAATAATGAAATTAATACCGGTTCCTGGTTTTGGTGCAGGAGATTTAAGTGTGGAAGGAAATTTAGCTGCATACGTAGATAATCACTTACTACACGGTCACCTTTGGCGCGAGCATTGGGATCCTGAAGGCATTTTGAGTACTATTCCTGCAATCGCGACGGGGTTATCCGGTGTGCTGATTGGTCATTTATTAAATTCTAATAAAGATAGGAAGGATATTACCGCCTGGATGTTCGTGATCGGCTGGATTGCCATTATCGTTGGTTTGTTTTGGGGTATTTTTTTCCCCATCAATAAATCTTTATGGACCAGTTCTTATGTTGTCTTTACTTCAGGCGCTGCCCTACAATTTTTAGGATTCTGCTATTACCTCATGGATGTTAAAGAAATGAAACGATGGGCGAACTTCGGTATTATTTATGGAAGAAATGCTATAACGGTTTTTGTTCTTTCCGGACTTGTCGCTAAGATGTTATATTTAATTAAATTACCTGGAGCAGATGGTAATACTATTTCTCTCAAAGGTTGGATTTATAATAATGCTTTTCTTTCAATTGCTGAACCCATCAATGCATCTTTAATCTTCGCGATTGTGAACATTCTCTTTTGGTTGGGCATTATGGCTATTTTAGATTACAAACGTATTTATATAAAAATCTAAGTAATCCTTCATGAAAAATTTATTGAACAATTCTATCGGAAAATAATTATGACTTTTAAAACAACTTTCATTTTTCTCATTTTAAGCTTCCTTATTTTTTGCTTCCAACCTTCAAATTCTGTTAAAGTAAAAGTGGGTCTTGATAACCTAAATTCGTATCAAGAACTTTTTGAAAACAAACAGATAGGTATCATTACCAATCATACCGCCTACAATTCGAATGACGAACATATCGTTGACGTGTTCTCAAAAATGGAGAATGTAAAGATCACCGCTTTATTTGGTCCGGAACATGGTATCCGCGGAGAAGCAGAAGCAGGCGCCAAAGTTGAATCGGAGCGCGATCCGGTTAAGAATGTTCCCATTTATAGTTTATATGGAAAAAACCGCAAGCCCACTCCTAAAATGCTGCAAAATGTTGATGTGCTGGTCTTTGACATACAGGATATTGGTGCCCGTTTTTACACATACGTTTATACGATGTCTCTGGCAATGGAAGCCGCTGCAGAACAGAATAAAACATTCGTGGTGCTGGATCGTCCAAATCCACTAAACGGAATCGCAATTGAAGGGAATCTCCTGGAACCGGAATTTAGCAGTTTCGTTGGTCTTTACTCAATCCCGGTTCGGCATGGATTGACGGTGGGAGAGCTTGCCAAATTAATCAATGGGGAGAGTTGGTTGGCTAACGAGGTCAGGGCAGATTTACGTATAATTCCAATGAAATACTGGAAACGAGATTTATGGTACGATGAAACCAGTCTGGTTTTTCGAAAGACTTCACCCAATATGCCCGATCTTGAAACAGCCACAGTTTACCCGGGAATCTGCCTGCTGGAGGGAACCAATATTTCTGCTGGCAGAGGCACCAATTCCCCATTCAAAATATTCGGCGCACCCTGGATTGATGATATTCAACTTTCGAAAAAACTGAATAAAATGAATCTACCCGGAGTCACATTTTATGATACAACTTACACGCCAGTTCCAATTCCGGGAGTGGCAGAAAATCCCAAATTTAATAAAAGAGAATGCAGTGGAATAAGAATAAAGGTTACCAATCGCAATCAGTTTAATTCTTATGTAACCGGAATATATGTCGTCAAAACAATCCATGATTTGTTTCCCAATAATTTTGAATTCCGGCAAAGCCATTTCGACCGGTTGAGCGGAACGGATAAAATCCGAGAAACTATTTTAAATGGGGATAATCTTGACGGGTTGATCTCAGATTGGCAACGCCAAATAAAAGAATTCAGAAAGTTACGGGAACCATATCTAATATATGACTAAGTCCGGTTATTTAATAGAACGAACACTAACTTAAAATCAACAGAGACACAACATTCCAATTCAAACAAAGAGGGAAATCAACATGAGTAAGAATTTAGCCAACCTTTCTAAACTAAAGATTACTGACATCAAAATTTACAAACTGGATATTCCCCGAAAAGATGTATTTCAAATCGCAACCATGAGTTTAGATAAAACGGAAAATGTGTTAATAGAAATTCAGACAAACCAAGATATTACAGGTTGGGGAGAAGCATCCCCATTCCATGCACTAACCGGCGAGACACAAGACATCAATCTTGCTGCAGCCAAAGAACTGAAAGAACTACTAATTGGAAAAAATCCTTTGAATATTTTTTCTTTAGTTAAACTCATGGATGAATACCTTCCGCACAACACGACCATTAAAAGCAGTTTTGACATGGCATTTTATGATATTGCCGCTAAAGTTTCCGGACTGCCGCTTTATTCCTTTTTAGGTGGTGAAAATCGTCAATTGAAAACCGATTTCACATTGAGCATCGGTAGCCAGGAAGAAGCTAAGGAAAAAGTCGCAGAAGTGCAGTCAATGGGTTATAATATGGTCAAAGTAAAGGTCGGTATAAACGACCGGGAAGATTTTTTACGATTAAAAAATATCCGTGAAGCATTGGGGCCGACACCGTCCATTCGTATCGATGCAAATCAGGGATGGGATCGTATTCAGGCCGCAAAAAATCTGGAAGCTTTTGAACAATTCGATATCGAATTTTGTGAGCAGCCCTGCCGCGCAACGGATTTTCAGGGAATGAAATATGTGAGTCACCATTCAAAGATTCCTGTGATGGCGGATGAATCTCTTTTTTCTGTATACGATGCACTTCAACTGATAAACGAAAATGCGGTGCCCTATTTTAATATTAAGTTATCCAAATCCGGTGGCATCCTTAACGCACTTAAAATTGCACATGTGGCAGAAGCCGGAGGAATTCGTTGTATGATCGGTTGCATGTCCGAAAGTCGTTTAGCACTAACTGCAGCCTCCCATCTGGCAACTGCCAGTAAAGTTTTCCAGTTCTTTGATCTGGATTCTTTCGTGGAACATGCTGAAAATCCGATGATCGGTGGGGTCACTATTGAAAATGGTTTTATTAATCTCCCCGATGAACCCGGCCTTGGTGTTTATCCGGATCCGGAATATCTCAAAAACCTGAAAGAGGTTAAATAGTGGTCGGACCCCATATAGAATTTGTTGATAGAGAACATGTTCTGTTCAATAATCAAAAATTACTATATTTTGCGGGAACCGATTATCACAGCTTATCTAAACATCCCTCAATTTTAAAAGCCACAGCAGAGGCTGTTGCCAAGTACGGCATCAGTCCCACAGGTTCACGAGCCACAACCGGAAATCATCCTGTCTACAAATTATTGGAGCAAAAAATTGCAGATTTCTTTGACACAGAATCAGCACTATTATGTCCAAGCGGTTATCTTTCCAATCTAATTTTACTTCAATCCATAAAAGATGATTACGATTTGTTTCTCATTGATGAGCAAACTCATTCAAGCTTGGTTGATGCCGCAAAGAATTTGAACAAAAAAATGATTTATTTCAAACACCTTGATCCTCAAAATCTGCAAGAAAAGCTGCAAAAAAATCTTCAAAAATATAAAAAACCCTTAATAATGACCGATGGTGTTTTCCCATCCCGAGGTGAAATTCCACCTCTTAAGGAATATTCCACAATTGTTAAAGAGTACGATGGTAAGCTATTAATTGATGATGCACATGCTGTTGGAGTATTAGGGAAAAACGGAAAAGGAAGCCCGGAAAATGCGAAGACAGAGCCGGAACACTTTTATCAAACAGGCACTTTAAGCAAAGCATTTGGGACGTTTGGGGGCTTTATACCTGGCTCTAATACTATAGTACAAACAATGCAAAATAACAGCAATGCTTTCATCGGCAGTACGGGTATTCCGCTGCCTGTTGCTGTGGCTGCTGTTGAATCCATTTCCTATATACATAGTAATTTAAATCTTATCACCCAACTCCAAAATACTTCAATGCATTTAAAGAGTAAACTGTGCGAATTGGGATTTGATATTCCGCTATTCCCCACACCAATTTTTTCGATCACCTTGAACAGCAGTGATAAAAATGATCAGCTCTACCACTTATTGTTAAAGTCAGGAATATACCCTCCTTATATAAATTATCCCGGTTCTCCTCCCGGTGGGCATTTTCGTTTTACGATTAGTAGTTATCATACAAAAGATCGGATCGAATATTTATTTCAAACTTTAAAGTCTGCAGCTAAATATCTATAGACTTTAGTTAAGAGAAAGAGAACCCAGCTTATTTTAAGTCTTTATCGTTAGTGCCGGATGCCTTGTAGGCTTGATTCAATAAAGTCATGGGGTGCATCACTTTCATGGAAGAATTCGCTTTCTTCAAACCATAAGAAATTTGAGCAAAACATCCCGGATTAGCAGTAATCAACAAATCCGCTTCTGTCGCCAAAATATGTTCTACTTTGCGATCCAAAATTCTCATTGAATCTTCATGTTTTACAATATTATAAATGCCAGCACTTCCACAACACCAACTGCTTTCATTTAACTCTTGCAATTTAATTCCCGGAATGGATTGAATGATCTCACGAGGCTGTTGACTGATACCCTGCGTGTGAATCAAATGGCACGCATCATCATAAGTGACTCGCTTATTTAAATGAGTGGTCGGTTTTTTAAACTTTATTTCCGCTAAAAATTCATTCACATCTTTGACCATTCCACTTAATTTATCCGCCCGTTCTTTGTACTCCGGATCGTCATTCAAGAGAAATCCATATTCTTTCATAAAAGCACTACATCCGGCTGAATTAATAACGATCGCATCCGGATTATGTGATAAAAACTCATCAATATTCTTTCTGGCTAATTGCTTTGCCGCTTCAAAATCTCCGTTATGGGCACCTAAAGAACCGCAACATACCTGATTTTTTGGAATAATGACCTCACATTGATTTTCAAGCAAAACTTCAACTGTATCGCGGTTAATATCCGCAAACATGATGTTCATCAAGCAACCGGTTAAAAAACCAACCCGGAATTCCGTGCGAGAGTTTGGTCCTATACGCTCCGGTAAAAAATTATCAGAAAATTGTTCTGAAATGGGTGGTGCAAGCTGCTGCATCCGGTTTAATTTAGGAAAAAATAATCTTAAAATTACAAGTTTATCTAATATAATCCGTATTCTCTTTTGATATAATCGCAGTAATCGGGCTAAAAATTTCAGTCGCCAATTTGAGGAAAATACATGTTTGAAAAATATTTTTTTTATCCAACCGTACTTATCTTTATGATTTACATAAATTTGTGCGCGCGCTGCCTCAACTAATTGCCCGTATTGCACACCGGCAGGACAAGCTGTAACACAAGCCTGGCAATCCAGACAAAAATCCATTTCGTCAATGAATGTTTGAGTAAGAGGAAGGTTACCCGCTGCAACCTCTTTTATCAAACGAATGCGTCCGCGCGGAGAAGAACGCTCTCTTTTGGTAAGTTCATAAGTGGGACACACCGGCAAACAAAGACCACAATGCATACATTGGGTTAAGATGTCGTCACTAGGAACTTCTATTTTAATGTATCGGAATTTCAAAGTTTTAGAGTAAATACTCCACAATTCACA
>CAZVKP010000171.1:0-2309 GCA_964627635.1 uncultured Calditrichaceae bacterium
ACGCCTGCCAGCCGATAGCCGTGTTATTAGACCCGCTGACGTTGTCGCGCAACGCCCTACCTCCGACGGCAGTATTGAAGGAACCGGAGACATTGCCGGAAAGCGCAAACGCCCCCAGGCCGGTATTGTTTTCACCGGTAGTGTTGTCGGCGAGCACGCCGGCTCCGAGCGCGCTGTTCTGAATGCCAGAAGTATTGCTGGAAAGCGCATTCGTGCCGATTCCGGTGCTTCTGCCAAAGCCTGTCATTGACAAGTTGCCGGCATTTTCTCCGGCAAAAAAGTTTTCGTCCCCGAAAGTATGGATCAAGCGGTTGCCATCCGCCATGATGATCCCTGTGGTATCGTCTCCGCTGATGGTTGTTGCCGGTAACCGGAAATTACCGGTGATTTCAAGCTGTTCGGAAGGCGTATTAGTACCGATGCCAAAATAGCCGTCGTCGGTAAGCACCCAGGTATTGAGGTCATTGAGTGCGCCGGTGAAGGCTTTTAATCCAAAAGTATTGCCGTAAAACAGAGAGGCTTGTTCCGTATTGCCCTGCCGGAAGGAGATAATTTTGTTTGCCCCGGAACCGCTGAGCGTCAAAACCGGGAAATCATCTTCAAGCAGAATATCACCCCCTCTGACATGCAGTCGTGATTCCGGCTCACTGGTGCCAATGCCGACATTTCCCAAATTGTAAAAAATATCACTTCCGGATGGCCGCCATGGACTTGAAGACAAACCGGTCAGTCCGGAACCATCACCAACAAATGAGGTTGCCGTAACGGTTCCGTTTACTTCCAATTCAGTGCTGGCGCTGTCTGTTCCGATGCCGACAAAGCCATCGTTATTCACGACAACGGCATTGGTTGGCGAACCATCAGGCGCATCGAGGGAATTGCCGTCCGCTAACGCAGAAAGAAAAAAGCCGCCATCCGGCCCGCCTTCGGCATCCAGGATTAAGCCGGAGGCAAACCTGAGCGTGGCGCTATCGGTCAGCACCGGAAACAAGGAGTTGATAGGACCGATTTTGAGACCACGCAAGACCTGACCATCGGCGATTTTTGATCCGGAGATCACGCTGTCGGCCAACATATCGCGCGTCACGCCGGTTTCAGCGATCGCCAGTTCCACATCTCCTGACTCGCCGCCGCCAGTCAGGCCATCGCCGGCCGTTACAGCAGTGATGTCGCCGCTGCCGCCAGAACCACCTGTGCCCGATATAACGATTGAATCGCCTTCGGTTGTAATAGAAATATTCTCTCCGGATGAAAGCCTAACTTCGTCTGTCAGATTATTCAAACTCCTCACCACAGTTCCCTGTTCAATTTTATCTCCGGTCACTGAACTGTCAGAAACCGTGCGGGCATTCAGGCTGTATGCCGATGAAGTCAATTCAATTCGGGGGGATAATTCCGATCCATCTCCCACCGTAATTCCCAAATAGTATGTTTTATCGAAAGGCAAATCCAATGGCGTGATACTTCCCAAAATGACTGAAAATAAACTGTTCTGCAACTGTACATTTTGATGCAATTCTTCCCACAATAAACTCCGATTGGTGGCGCTATCATATAACCGGAATGTAAGTTTGTATTCACCATCCGGAAGGTTGTTTCCATCCGAATCGGTTAATAAACCCTGATAGCTGAGCGTTTGCGGCACTTGTGAAAAAGATAAAGAAAAAAGACAAAATAAAATTACTCCCATTCTATATAAATTCATTATTGGTTCTCCTATTCTACACCCACATTTCTCTATTTTCTGTTTTAATTTTTATTTTTGAAAGTTGATTTCCCGATCTTACCAGCACTGCGGCCGGTGTTCTGCCACAGCATCGTTACTATAAGTTCTGAAAAAGCGCTTATCATCCAGGAAGGTTTTTCCATCCTGCATACTCAATTGATATTCAAATACCCGACCATCGTGAAATTTTAACCTGAGAATGGGTTGTTGGCCGCGTGCTGTCACTTCCCAGGTGCCCTGTCCCCGATCTGTTCCGCCGGAGTAACCGGAACTTTGATAGCCGGATCCGGCACCGCCATCCACTGCCATCTGATCGCTGTCCGAATACCTGAAATATCCTTTTTCACATAAATCAATGATGGTCTTTTGAGAACCTCCGGCATAAGCTCCGCCGGTGCCACCGCTGTAATAACTCCATAAATAGGTGAGTCGTGCGCCGGATAATCTTTGCTTCCATTCTTCTGAGACCGGTGGAATTTCCGGTTTGAAAAATGTGACACTTTTTGCCATTGATTCTGCCAGGTTTTTGTATTTATAATTATATTCATTTTACCAGTATTATTATTCGTAAAAATAAAGTTTT
>CAZVKP010000171.1:2319-6789 GCA_964627635.1 uncultured Calditrichaceae bacterium
TTTATCATTATATTCATTTGTTGTAGCACCGGCAAGGATGATGGGACCTCCCCCATACGGTGAAATCAATCCGATTGCATGAACTCTCACTTTTTGCCAGTTCATCATCCCTTCATAGGCTGCGGATAACCCACTGTCTCCAAAATTCCGAATATCACCTGATATTTGAAGTGCAGTCCCTTGCTCAGAAATTCCTTGCTGCGCTTCTGCCCGCATTTGACTGAGGCTGCTGTATTGATGGATCATAACGACAATAAAACCTTTTGAGGCGGGTTTAGAAAAAACATAGCCCTGATCCGTCTTTTGAGACTGCCACCCTGCAGGGGATCTAAATTTCCAGCCCAAATAGGAATCTCCAATTTCATCTTCAGCGAGTGTAAAAGTTTGATTCTTAGTATGATGGTCTGTTGGTTTGTTTGTTTCATTTGCAGATCGATGAGAATCTTCGAGGCTCTCATTCGATGGATTTCTATCATATTTTACAGACTTCTCCCGGGATAGAACATAAACTTCACTACCATCGGAAACCGTGAGCTGATCTCCTTCCAAATAGGCTTGGAAGGAATTCTGACTGTTTTGAAATGTAAATTGACCGATAATGTAGCTATCACCCATTGCAATAGCGGTTACTTTCAGGGACTGCTCATCAAATTCAAAATAACCGACATAATTGTTATTTTGTTTGTTCAATGTCAGCTTAAGTTGTCCGTTTGAAAAGACTCCAATAAATGGGTCAATGTTTTGCGCAAGTGACATACTCCAAATAAATAAAAGAAGTGACATACATTTTTTTATATTCAAAATTGCTCCTTTCTAATTTGGATATTTCACCGAAATGATTTAATATCAATATATTGTTGCTTGTTTTGAACTTTGCTGCCTCACTTTTCTCATTTCATCAAGCACGATTGGAAGAATTGGAATGTTATTCATCTCATAAAGTTAATTGTGTTTCATTCTCAATAAGTTTAAGTAATGGATAAGCTCAGCACACTACATATTCATGTAGTTTTAAGCAGAAAACCGATAAATGAACTATAGGATATGTATAATGTAAAAATTATGCTTCTTGAATGAAAGTAAGTTATTTGGATCGATTTTTATTAAAAGTGATTTAATTGCTGTTAAAAGATTCCAAATCAGTGCGGTGGGCGGATGATTCTATTTTTAAGTCCTTTAGCAATTGCCTCACTTCTCGAGTGGACTTGAAGCTTTTCATAAATACCGCGAATATGGTAACGTACCCCATCTATCGAAAGATTCAGTTTATTCCCTATATCTTTATAGGATTTACCCTTCGATAACTGCTCTAAAACCGACCTCTCCCGATCATTTAACGACATATCATTTTCAGTTTTGGATACCGTATGAAAGGAAGAAATCACTTTGCGGGCAATGGTGGGCGTCATTGGAGATCCACCGGCATAAGCTTCTCTTATAGCCTGAATCAGTTCTTCCGGTTTTGCTTTTTTCAATAGATATCCGACAGCGCCCGCACAAATTGCCTCAAAAACATGCTGATCATCATCGTGTACCGTTACCATAATGACAGATATTTTAGAGTATTGTTTTAACAAATTATTCACACATTCAATTCCCGACATGCGAGGTAAACCAATATCCATAAGTATCACATCGGAATTTCCGATCTCCTGGGCGTCAAGCGCTTCCTCACACGCTGAATATGAACCCAAAATTATGAAATCGGGAATTGTATCCAGCACCGAAATCCAGCCTTTTCTGGCGTAGTAGTTATCTTCGATAATTGAAATTGCTATATATTTTGAAGCATTTGATGTTTTGCGCATTTTTTGACTGTCCATAATTTTAACATTTTGCAATACCCGATGCAGAATATATTTTAAGTCTGAAAATAATAAGGAGTAAATTATATAGAATCACTACATGATTATGTGGTATTTGAAATTACCACACACTAATAATTTAATTTAAATAGATTTTATCTTGTTAGATGTTTTTAAGTGCAGATGCCACTCAGTACCATTACCAGGTGATGTATGAAGTTCGAGTTTGCCATCCAGATTTTTCACACGTTCCCTGATATTACGCACTCCGTTTCCAACAGATGGTCGATTGGGATCAAATCCTTTCCCGTCATCCGAAACAGAGAGAAAAAATTCATGATGGTGCAGGGATAGCACAATTATTGCCTTTTTAGCCTCAGAATGTTTAGCTATGTTCGTTACCATCTCCTTAAATATCAACCAGAGTTGTCTGTTCCATTTCTCACCAACTTTTTTGTCAGCTAACTTATGATCCGTTTCAAACTGTAATTCAATTCCCTTACCTTCTAACAGATCGGATGAAAAACGCCTCATGCGAGCAATAAATTGTTCCCAATTATCATTTGATGAATACAGAGACCAGATGATATCACTCATAGCATCCTGAGATTTCAGGGCACTTTCCGTAATTAAATTCAAATATTTTTTTGAATATTCAGAAATATTTTGTTGTATGGAAGAGCGAAATGCCTCTGTAAAATACACAATACTACTCAATGTGGAACTAACCTCATCATGTAAATCACGGGCAATTTTATTCCTGGTATGTTCCACCTGTAACAGACTATTTACACGAAATTTATATAAAGCCAAAGCAAGACCAGCAACTAAAAATCCTATGATTATTCTAAACCACCATGTTGCCCAAAGGGGTGGTGAAATTGAAATTCTTAACATGGCGGGATTAGGATTCCACCGACCATCATTGTTACTGCCTT
Source organism: uncultured Calditrichaceae bacterium (assembly GCA_964627635.1). GTDB lineage: Bacteria > Calditrichota > Calditrichia > RBG-13-44-9 > RBG-13-44-9 > CAZVKP01. Next base: position 5,063 of record CAZVKP010000171.1, read on the forward strand.
TCACTTTAAATACATAATCTCCGGGTGGGACATTTGTATAGCTGGCGCTGTTTCGTGTTCCGGTTAAAACCCAATTTTTATCAAAACCCTCCAATAGATATGCATACTGATTTTTCTCCACATTACTAAAATCCAGGGCAGTAAAATCAATGGAAAAAAAGTTTTGTTTATAAGATAAATTAATTTGATGCACAAAACTTACAGAGCTATCCATAGAAAGCGTTTTATTAAATACTTTGAATCCAACTAAATTGACATTCGGAATGTGGGGATTTGAAGTAATTTTTTTAGGATGAAACCGATTAAAACCGTTAATTCCCCCAAAATAAAGGTAGCCTTTACGATCTGAATGTACAGCACCGATATTAAATTCATTGCTTTGCAATCCATCTTCAACCCCATAAATTCTAAGATTTGCTAAAGACGAATCTTTAGCGAAATCCATATCCAGATAATTGAAACGGCATAAACCGGACGTGGTACCGAGCCATAAATTTCCGAAATTATCATGACGAATTGTTAAAACATAATTATTCGGTAACCCGGAATTCACTGTGTAATGTTTAAATTTCTCGTTCTCAACGTCCAGTCTGTTTAATCCGCCCCCTAACGTACCAATCCACAAGATACTGTCGGGAGTCTCCCAAATTGCACTAATGGAATTTGCACTCAAACTATTCGGATTATCATCTTTAGCATAATACCTATAAAACTCACCTTTTTTCTCTTCTGATCCGCCCAATTTTAATCTATTTAACCCATGATAAGTGCCAATCCAAAGATTCTGCCGGCTATCTTCAAATAACCCCCTCACTATCCGATGGCTCAAACTCAATTTATCTTCGTCTGTAGCATAATAGTGTTTAATCTCACCGGTTTGGGGATCTAATCTGTTTAAGCCGTTATTTGTTCCAATCCATAATATACCCCGGTGGTCTTCCAATATTTTCCAGACATAATTATTGCTTAAACCATTTTGACCATTCAAATGATCTTGTTTTATCGTCTTGAATGAAAGGTTCGGGTAAAATTCAGACCTAAAGACAGTAACCGGTTGAATCAACTGATTTAAGCCGCCTCCATACGTTCCAATCCACAAATAACCATTCCGATCCTGGATTATGGTACGAATATCATTGGAGCTTAAACTGTTTGCATTTTCAATATCATGTCTATAATAGCGATAATTCTTTAATGTGGAATCTATTCGGTTTAAACCACCACCGGAAGTGCCCACCCAAATTGCACCGGTTTTATCGGTTATAATGCTCCTGATCATATTGGCAGACAAACTCAAGGGATTATCTAATTGTCTTCTGTAATGCTGGAACTGATTATAGCGGTAATCAAAATAACTGATACCCCCTCCATTAGTGCCAATCCATAAAATATTGGATTCATCCACATAGAGTGAAAATATTTGATTCTGGCTTATACTATATTGATCAAAGGGGTGATGACGATATTGTTCAATATTTCCATTATTAACTTCATACTGAAACAATCCGTTCCGAAAAGTGCCAAACCAAAGATTGCCTTTTTTACCTTCAGCAATGCATTTCACGACGCTACCCATAAGTACTTTCGATACCGGATCATTTGAAGAAAACGGGGGAGATGTCATTTGAATAATATAATTTCCTTTTTTGTCCGCAAAACTCTCGTTCACCGGATCGGCAGATCGAACCAATTCCCCCTCACCCATAGCTATCCACAGAAAATCTCTT
>CAZVKP010000172.1:0-6788 GCA_964627635.1 uncultured Calditrichaceae bacterium
ATTTTGCGCCAGTTGGGTGTTTAATCCTCACCAATTTATGATTCTTCACCTCTCCATTGCTTATATTCAAAAGCATAACCGATCGCTGATATCCGCCTCTTGGCATTCCGGCACTACCGGGATTTATAAATATATACTCCATGTATTCTTTGAAGTAAGGTGCATGGGTATGACCAAAAATAATCATTTTGGGTTCGGGCTTGTATTTTCCTCTCTTCAAATTCCATGTAAAATTACTCATTGTTCCAATATTATGAAGAAGCAAAATCTGTATTCCCTCTAAATTTAAATTAATTTTCGAGGGCAATTGCGATGCAATGGAGTATATATCGGTATTTCCATAAACGGCTTCGGTGGGAGCTACTTTTTTAAGTTTATCTAAGATTTCCATCGGACCAATATCCCCGGCATGTAAAATTAAATCCACTCCCTGAAAAATATTAAGCACATCTTCCGGCAAATTATTGTGTGTGTCCGAAATAATCCCTATTTTCATGTATCGTCCAACTGTCAATTAAAAATTGCCTGAATTTAAATGAAATCCAATATAAATACAAGTCATACTCATTTGCGTTTTTCACGCAAAAATTGTATTTTTTGAGTAGATATAATAAAAAATTTTTGGCTTCACCAGGTAATAATAATCTGTCTCATAAAAAAAGAAGAAATTCTTCGAGGAGTTTAAAATGGGTGAAAAAGGATTAAAAGATTATGATGTGGGAGAAGTGTTTGTAGGATTTTGTGTGATCCGGAAATCAGAATTGAAGCATAAGAAAAATGGGGAACCATATTTAATGCTTGAACTTGGAGACAGGAGCGGTCGGTTACGAGGTAAAATGTGGCAGGGCGGCTTGGAACATTACGATAATTTAAGAATCGGGCAGTTGATTAAGGTGAAAGGGAAAATTCAATCCTATTTAGACAATAAAGAATTACATATTGAAAAGCTCAGACCCGCTCGTAAAGATGAGGAAGCAAAATTACAGGAAATTGTTCCTACCAGTAAAAAAGATATTTCAGCCTTAAGAGAAAAATTTTTATCTCAACTTTCCACCATAGAGAATGTACATCTAAAACAATTACTTGAAACCGTATTTCCCGATTCGGAAAAATGGGAAGAATACTTGAAAACACCCTCCGGTAAACTGTGGCACCACAACTATTTATACGGGACTCTAGAGCACCTCCTTTGTCTATTGGAATTAACCGATGCTATTATTAAACATTACCCTCAGATCGATGTTGATTTATTAAAATCCGGAATCATTCTCAAAAATATTGGAACAAGGATTGAATATAATTACCAGGATTTTATTGATTACAGCACTGATGGGAGATTACTCGGTAAATCTGTTGTGGGATATGACAAATTGAATGAAACAATAGATGAAATTGAGGATTTTCCACATGAACTTAAATTACAACTGCAACATTTCATTCTCAGCCAGCACGGGACTCCCGAAAAAGGTTCTTCGGTAAAGCCAATGACACTGGAAGCGATTGTCCTTCAACATCTCAACGAGCTGGACGTTCAAACCAATGCCACCGTGCGCATCATTGAAAATGATCGTATTCCGGAAAGTGACTGGACCAAGTATAATAATTTACTTGATCGCTTTGTTTATGTAGGAAATAAATCTAAGGACGATGAATCCCACAAAAAGAATCACTAAGTGGATTTGAAAAAAAAATACGATCGAACTTTTTGAAATTAATTCATCCATCAGTTTACGTATAAACTCCTGAAAGTGATCCATCTTTCGACAATGTGTCGAAAATTCTTTATCTTAAAAGGCTCTACCAGGTAATCTACATTCGGTAATTCACTGATCCGATCCGCTACTTCTGTCGAATTTAAATTGGAGATTAATATCACTGGAATATGTGAATATTTGGAGTCTTGTTTAATTTGTTCCAGGAATTCAATGTGCGAACGACGATTACCATTCATGATGATAAGTGACGGTTTTACGTCTCGTACCTCATCAATCGAAGATGAGTTTTTGTAATTCATATAAACTTTGTAGCGATAACTCACCAGCAAATCCTGAATAAGCTTTGCACGATCTTTACTGCTTTCGTAAACCATAACACGCATGTCAGATACCCTCCAAATTGGTTAATACAGCATAAGTTCCATATTTTAGCTTACTTAATGTTCAAACTCCGTGCCAGAAAAAAGAACTTGTAAGTACAACAATATCAAAGGGTTAAAAAGTTAGCAGGCTTATGTGCAGTATAAACAATATATTATATAAATAGGAGAGAGGTAAAATTGTATTTATTACAATCAACAAAAACTTCTATTGCATTAATTACAAATTTTATCCATTTAATTTGCTCATGAGTGTCCTATAATTAATCTTTAATACCTTTCCAGCTTCTTTCTTATTTCCGTTTTTTAAATCTAACACCATTTTCACATAAATTCTGGAGACCTCTTCAAGGGAAAGTTCATTGGCTAATGCTTTGTCCAAAAAGCTGCTTGATTCCTCAATGACGTCCGCCGGTAAATCATCGATATCAATATGATTAGTATTGGTAATAATGAGTCGCTTCATGGTATTTTCCAATTCACGGACGTTTCCCTCCCACCCCAAGTGTGAGAGAAAGGCAATAACCCGGCTGCTAATTTGCGGTATTTGCAAATCATTTTCCCGGCAAAATTTTTCCACAATAAAATTAATCATTGCCGGAATATCGTCCGGTCTTTCACGAAGCGGGGGGATATGAATTGGAATAACGTTGATTCGATAATATAAATCTTCCCGGAATTTCCCCTCTTTCACCTTTTCCGATAAATTTTGATTTGTCGCCGAAATCAATCGAAAGTCAACTTCAATTTCTTTTTCCCCGCCCAAACGGTAAAATTTTTTATTTTCCAAAACGCGTAAAAGTTTTGCTTGAAGTTCCAGCGGCATATCACCAATTTCATCCAAAAACAGGGTGCCGTCGTTAGCCAGTTCCAATTTGCCCCTGGTTGATCTCACAGCTCCGGTAAAAGCACCTTTTTCATAGCCAAACAGTTCACTTTCTAATAGATTCGCCGGTAAAGCGGCGCAGTTGATCACCACAAAATTCTTCTTAAATTTTGAGCTTCTTTCAAATATATGACGAGCAATGATTTCTTTTCCAACACCGGATTCGCCGGTAATTAAAATCGGTTCGGAATTTCCCCTCATCTTTTCAATTAAATGAAGTACCTTTTGCATCGGCCGGCTGACTGCCACAATATTTTCGAAATGTATATTTTCTTTCAACTTAGAGCGCAGTTCTCTATTTTCCCGTTCCAGCTTTAACATTCGCAAGGCTTGTTTAACCAGGTTGGGTAATTCTTCTTCAATATTCTCGCCTTTTGAGAAATAGGAATAAGCACCACGGCGTTGCGCATCCAAAGCATATTGATGATCTTTGAAGGAGGTCACAACAATGATTTGGGCATCCAGTCCCTTTTTAATAAATTCGTCCAATAAACTCAAACCATCTTTAATTTGTGGTAGCCCAAGATCTAAAATCACCAGATCCGGAGAGAAACTCTCATAGAGTTCGGTACCTTCTGTTTTATTAAAAGCCAATTTGATGTCATACTGCTCGCCAATCCAACGTTTATAGCTCTCGCACCAAATAACGCTATCTTCAACAATTAAAATTTTTTTCGGATCATCCATAACATGCACCTATGTTAAATACGGCAAACGAATATTGAAAATGGTACCCTTTCCCTCTTTACTCGCAACATCAATAAATCCGTGGTGCCGCGTTATAATTTGTTTTACCATTGCTAAACCCATTCCATTTCCCCCCTGGTGTTTATGGGTTGTGAAGAAGGGGTCAAAAATCTTGTCCAGGAATTCTTCCGGTATACCGGCACCTTCATCCAAAATTTCAATGTAAATCCAGGGATTTCTTTTAACTTTGGATAATGGCCGCAAAGGTCGGGTGGTAATTTTCAAACGACCACCTTTTTCTTGCATCGCCCGAATACAGTTTTCGAAAAAATTCAGAAAGACCCGCCGCATTTGATTATGGTCAACTTTGATATTGGGTATGCTTTCTGAATAGTGTTTCTCAACCACCACATTCGAAGGAATGTTCACCAAATCTAAGCTCATATCAATCAACTGATTAATATTAACCAAAGCCAATTTGAGTTCCTGGGGGCGAGTGTAATTTAAAAGATCCTGAACCAGTTTTTCCATATAGTTTGCTTGTTGACGTAAACGATTGTTTTCTGGGACTTCCAGTTTCGATAAGGTAATAAAGGATTGAAAATCATGCGCCATCTGTGATGCCAGCTCACCCAGTTCTGCCATTTTTTGTGATTGTACAACTCGTTGAATTGCTTTGATGTTTTGTAATGCATTGGCTGCCTGTACGGATAAAAACCTGGCAAATCTAATATCTTTATCCAGTATCCGCATTGACTTGCGATCTCCTCCCAATAACATAAAACCCACGAAACTGTTTTGAGTTACAAGAGGAATGCAAAGATACAAGTTGAACCGCTCCATTAATTGATAAATGCCAGACAGCGGAGTATAATCGAATTTGTTTAATATTTTATGTTCTACTTCCATTTTCTCAATGATGGGTGAACTGGTATTTGATATTAATTGCTCCAGGTTCTCTTTAGAAAACCCATCAATATATAAAAATTCATAAGGACGGATGTCAAACCGTGGAACGCCAATTGCACATTTTGTTATTCTTAATACCTTGCGTGAAAAATTAGCCAAAAATTCGGCAAATGCATCTTTTTCGATATATTTTCCGACATCACTCACAAAACTTTGGAGTTCCTCTTCAAGATTATAATCAACATCAAGATTTTGTTTCTTGATAAGCTTGCTAAAATTTAACTGTATGATATTAGAAATTATATAAATCACGATGATGACAGGAACACAGAGAAGAAATAGAACAATATTGGGCTCTATCGGCAAAAAAGAAATAAAGATCAAAAACACAAAAATGGTGGCGAAAACTAATATTGAAACTAATACTTCTTCATCATGCTCTTGCAAGTTTAACTGAAAGGAAGAAAATATTAAAATAGAGCTTACCACCGGATACGCTAAAAAGATTAATGGATGCACGATATCTAAAAAGGGGAGTGCATTCAGGCCCAGGAATGAAATAATTCCAAGTGGAAGAAGAATATTTAATAAGTTTCTTAAATTTATTATTTCGGATTTCCGCCTGGCGGTTCTATATTTCTGAACGAACTGGGTAAATAAATAATAGAAAATGCCTAAAAAATAGAAAATAAATAACAAGTAGGCTAATGAGAAGTCCGGGAAGGTCATACCATTTTTAATAATTGCCCCTTCGAACAAATAACCGGCAATTGCCGCAATACTTAACACCGAACTGAAACCAAAAACCATAATATTTTTAAAATTAAACCTTGGGAGTGATGTGCTCAAAGAATAATCCTGAACCAGGTTAAAAAGTACCGGAGGTATAAAGACCTGTGCAATAAATCTGACTTTAAATAAGGCGTTAATAAAAATATTGAAATTTTCATTTAGTAAGAGAAGTGAACATAATTCAATAAAAATCACCAAACCGTTTAAGTACAAATATAACGGCACTAAAAAGGATTGAATATTTTGACGATATATACGAACCATCGTCCAAATGTGTAAAACGATAAAAAGGCTGAATAAGAATCCTATAAGATTAACAAACATATACCTCCCTCAATCAAGCCTGATTGTTTTTTGCTTCCTCCCATAATCTATCCATTTCTTCCATTGAAGATTCGTAGATAGATTTATTACTTTTCGATAAATTATCCTCAATATACTTAAATCGGCTGATGAATTTATTGATTGTGCCCCGAAGTGCATCTTCGGCGTTAATCTTTTTAAAGCGCGCCAAATTAACCAGAGAAAAGAGCAAATCTCCCAACTCCGATTCCATCTCTTCTACATTTTGTTGCTGATTTGCAACTTCTAATTCAGAAATTTCCTCTTTAATTTTTTCCAAAACACCTTTTGAATCTTCCCAATCGAATCCCACCTGCGCTGCTTTATCCTGTATTCTTTGTGCCCTCAACAGTCCACTGAGACTTCCGGGCACGCCTTCAAGTATGGATTTCCTGTTTTCTTGTTGTATTTTAATTTGTTCCCAATTCTCTTTCACTTGTTCAGGATTTTCAGCCACTTTGTCCCCAAATACGTGGGGATGTCTGCGAATAAGTTTTTCATTAATGTGCTCAATGATCTCTTGAAGCGTAAACCGGCTTTCCTCTTCACCAATTTTTGCCTGAAAAACAATCTGTAAAAGTAAATCTCCCAATTCCCGTTTTAGTTCATCCCAGTTTTCATCATCAATAGATTCAACAACTTCGTAGGCTTCTTCAAAAATATATTGTCTTAAGGATTGAGGTGTTTGCTTTTTATCCCAGGGACATTCTTTGCGTAGTCGTTTCATAATATCTATTAATCGTTGGAATTCTATTTGCGCACTCATTGATTTCCCCAATTGTATTTTTTACAATTAAGTTAATGACACTTCGTATTAATTCAAAATTAAATCGTGAATTGCACTATCAGCAAAAGGTAATTGAAGTTGAAAAATTTAGTACTTTCTTTAAAATTTTGAATAATTCAAAACAAGATACAAAGGCACTGAATTCAGATAACTTGACTTAGTCGTAATATCCGGTTGTCTTTGTACTCCAGTGAGATATAATTCTGAGGAAACCGTTAAAACGGTTCGATGGTACAAAGGTGGTTTTCATTAACACCGGGCTTAAGCCCGGTGTTAATGAAAACTTAACT
>CAZVKP010000173.1:0-6786 GCA_964627635.1 uncultured Calditrichaceae bacterium
CGGTGCGGATTTTGTGGAAATGTTCGTTGGTGTCGGCGCCAGCCGCGTGCGGGATCTTTTTGAAAACGGGCGGAAAAATGCGCCCTGTATCATTTTTATTGATGAGATGGATGCGGTTGGCCGTCAGCGAGGTGCCGGTTTAGGCGGTGGTCATGACGAACGTGAGCAAACTTTAAATGCATTGCTTGTCGAAATGGATGGATTTGATACCAAAGAGGGTGTTATTATTTTGGCAGCGACCAACCGTCCGGATGTATTGGATGCTGCCCTATTACGACCTGGTAGATTTGATCGTCAAATTGTCGTGGATCGACCGGATGTTCGGGGACGCGAGGGCATACTTAAGGTGCATACCAAAAACATTCCGCTCTCAAAAAATGTTGATTTGGAAGTGATTGCAAAAGGAACGCCGGGATTAGCTGGAGCAGAACTGGCAAACCTGGTAAACGAAGCTGCCCTGAATGCTGCACGCCATGATTCCAAAGAAGTAATCATGGAAGATTTTGAGACGGCCAAAGATAAAATAATGATGGGAATGGAACGTAAAAGCATGATTATCAGTGATGAAGAAAAGCGTTCCACTGCATATCATGAGAGTGGTCATGTGCTGGTGGCGAAGTTAATTCCCGGTTCAGATCCTGTTCATAAAGTGACTATAATTCCCAGAGGGCGCGCATTGGGTGTAACTTCTTATCTACCGATTGATGAAAGACATAATTATTCCAAAAAATACTTGGAGACATTATTGGCGCATCTTTTAGGCGGTCGTGGTGCTGAAAAACTGGTGATGAATCAATTAACCACCGGTGCTGGCAACGATATTGAGAGAGCAACTGATCTTGCCAGAAAAATGGTCTGCGAGTGGGGAATGAGCGAAAAGCTGGGTCCCATTACATTTGGTAAAAAGGATGAAGAGATATTTTTGGGTCGTGAAATTGCCCAGCATCGCGATTTTAGTGAGAAAACTGCCCAGGAAATTGATGCTGAAGTGAGAAATATTGTGGCTGCCGCGGAAAAGCATGTGGAAAAGTTGCTTTCTGAAAATATGGACAAATTGCATCGTTTGGCAAAAACCTTGCTCGAAAGAGAGATCCTTGACGGAAGTGAGATTGATTTGCTTCTTAATGGAAAAGATTTACCTAAGAAAAAACCGAATTCTCCTCGAAAGAAAAAAACATCTAAAAAATCCAAAAGCAATCAGAAAAGTTCGGCTCAGGATGACACATTCTCCGGAGATGGATCGAAGAAAAAAGAACCGGAAAAAAAGGGAAAAACAGCCGGTACAAATAAGGGAAACTCTAAAACAACTCAATCAAAAAGTCCCCAAAATAAAGAGCAAATTACCTCAAGTTCTGGTGAAGAGACATCCGATAAATTGAATAAATCATAAGTAAATAAAAAGAGCCGGGTGCAAAAGCGTAACCTGGCTTTTTTGATGGAAGGTTAATCATGGATAGCGCTAAAATCGCTGAAGGGGTCCGGCTTATTCTTGAAGGCGTTGGTGAAGATTTAAAGAGAGAAGGCTTGAGCGAAACCCCGGAGAGGGTATCGGAAATGTTGTCGGAAATTTTGGGTGGAACAAATCAACATGCCGAGCTGGAAGCCGGTTTTTCTGAAGAAGTGGCTGACGATATTATTCTGCTTAAAAATATTTTATTTTACTCCATGTGTGAACATCATTTACTGCCTTTTTTTGGAAAAGTACATATTGCGTATGTCCCAAAGGACAATCGGGTAGCCGGATTTTCTTCACTAACCAGAATTGTCAATATTTTTTCCCGGCGATTACAAATTCAGGAAAGATTAACTCATCAAATTGCCAACACCTTAATGGAATATTTACAACCTGTGGGCGTTCTGGTGATGGTTGAAGCTCAACAGTTATGTGTGAGTATGAGAGGTAGTAAAAAAGATTCCGTTCGTACTGTGACGCAGGCGATACGAGGAGAAATTTCATTGGAACGTTTGAAAATTAATGAGTTGTATACCGATGAATGATTGTATTTGACCGAAGCTGTGCCCGTTATTCCAAAATTTAAATGCTAATTTTATAAACCAACGATATTTATCCATCTGGAAATACTTATGGAAAAGTGGATTGATTATTTGTCTGGTAATGTGCCGGGTGGTATTTTTTTATACCTGCTATTAGTTATTGTTACCTTTTTTGTGCTTATGTTTATGTATCGGGTAAATGAATTGTTTACCCGCAAACATTTTACCAGATGGTTTATTTTAAGCTTTTTGCTTTATTCAGGAATTTATATTTTTTTGTGGTTTCAAAATCCACCCCACTATGTCTATAAAAGATATTCGGTTGGAATTCTGCGCTCTGACACTGAGGATAATTGGCTGGGAGAATATTTTACAGACATCATTTCAAAAATGGTGAAACCATATCAAAGTAAAAGAAAATATTTTTTCCCTTATTCCTGGCTTTACCGGGTAACTCCGTCTGATTCGGTGGCCAATCCTCAATTTGTGGAACATATTTACACCGAAATGCCGGTGCATACTGTTTTAACCGGAAGCGTTAAAAAGAACATCCAATCATTTGAAATAGATTTACAACTCAGGCGGTATCCGGGGGGAAAAATTCTTAAGGAAGCCAAAGGAAATTTTCCGTTTCAAAAATTAAACGAATTTGCTGTTTGGATTAAACAAAATTTTGGTTCTGAGATTTCATTTAAAAATGCAGGTCAATATTTACCCTACCATTCCGATACAAAACAGTTTGTATTGGCAAAACGCCATTATTTTAAAAAGCAATACCAGCAAAGTTCAGCCCTATTAAAACAATTATTGAAAGAATTTCCTGAAAATCAGTATTTTCAATTGTGGAACAACTATGTGTCAATAAAATTGGCAGCTCGGGAAAGACCTAAATCCAGTTCTTCGAATTTTTACAAACAAATTACACCTTCCTGGTTAAAGAAAATAAAAGAAACACGTCAATTTTTATTGAAATATTTAAGGGAGCATCAAGCGCATCTATTGAGCAATGTAGCTATGGCAGAAACATACATTTGGGAAGAAGATTTTGGTTCCGCGGAAATATTTCTGAAAAGGGCTTACATTGAAAATCCGTTTCATGTTGACATCTTGTTTAATTTGAGTTTTTTGCATCAATCTCGTTACGAAGAATTTGGTTTTTCAGATGCCCGGGAAATTTATAAACGCATTTTGACTTATTGTCCTATAGTAGAATCTGTTTTGGTTAAATGGAGTGAATTAATGTTAGAGGGAAAACCAGGACATGTTCCCCAACCTAAAATTGCCCGAAAATATGCAGAGCGGTATTTAAAAATTAATCCGCTTTCCCATAAAATTTGGTTACTGCTTGGTGAGATAGAATCCCGCTTAATGAACAGACAGGACGCCCTTACTGTTTATCAAAAAGCGGATTCACTGAAGCCGAAAGACGGATTGATTCATTACAATATTGGGGTATTATACCACGAGTGGGAGCAGTATGATAAAGCAGAAAAATATTTTAAACAATCCATTGAATACGGAGATTATTTGGATTCGCATATTTACCTGGGAGAAATTTATAAAATGAGGGGGAATTATAAAAAAGCTTTAGCTGAGTTTCGATACCGGGTTGCATACAAGCAGGGTGAAGACGATTTTTATGCCTATCAGGCAATGAAAGGAATTCAGGAATGTTTAGAAGCACTTGAGAAGAGTGACCAACATTGAGCGATTATTTGAACATCAGGTTGTTAAATTCATCTCTATTACAAGATTTTGAAAAAGAGCTTGGAGATGATATACCTACGGAAAAAATTTCTTCTCTAATAAATCCTGATTGCACCTTTAAATTTATAGACCTACCTGAAAAAACATATTGTTTATTTACCACATTAGCAGGAGAGAATCACCTTCCGTTTTGGAAATCCCCTCAGGATAACGGTAATAATCTGGTCATCTCTTTCCCGAATTGGCATGGTTTTAAGCAATTTTTTACTGCAATTGAAACCAAATTGCCCGGAATTGCTCAGGAAACAAATCGCTTAAAGGAAAACTTCGACCTTGACAATTGGAGTTATTCTATCCCAAACGGTAACTTTGATATAAAACATCCGCTTATCATGGGTATACTTAACGTGACGCCGGATTCCTTTTCCGATGGCGGTCGGTATCTGAATCCGGATAAAGCCTATCAGCGTGCAATGGAGATGATTGAGTCGGGTGCCGATATTATTGATATCGGTGCCGAATCCACGCGGCCAGGTGCTGAATCTGTTGGATTGGAAGAAGAGTGGAACCGTCTGAGTCCGGTTTTAACCAACTTGCGGAAAAACACCAATATTCCGATATCCATCGATACCTATAAATCTGAGATTGCAAAGCGCGCTATTTCCGTTGGAGTCGATGTGATTAATGACATCAGTGGACTGACCTTTGATGCCGAGATGGCAAAAATTGCAGCCGATGCAGAAGTGCCGGTCATCATGATGCATATCAAGGGAACGCCAAAAAATATGCAGCGCGACCCGATTTACAAAAATTTGATGGAGGAGATCCATCTCTATTTTAAGCAAAGGATCCATTTTGCACAAAATTACGGGATCCGGAAAATTATTATCGATCCGGGAATTGGTTTTGGCAAACGATTAGAGGATAATTTTGAATTGATTCGACGATTGAAAGAGTTCAAAGTGTTTGGTTATCCCCTTCTGGTGGGTCCTTCCCGAAAATCTTTTATTGGAAAAGCATTAAATAAACCTACTGAAGACCGCTTGTTTGGCACGGCAAGCGCAGTAACTACTGCTATTTTGAATGGTGCATCAATAGTTCGTGTTCACGATGTAGAAGAAATGGCTCAAATCGTCGATGTCACTCAAGCGATTCGACAATTTAAAGCGGAATAAACCCATTTCTTTCCTTCGTTTTTCTGCGCTAATCCTTTTGCATAATTGTGGCTAATAAATCCAATTCAAATTATTGGATTTGGTTGTTTTAACTCATCTACTATTGAAAATGTTGTTGAAATTTGTGTTTTGTTGTATTAATATTAAATAGATTAATTGTTAATTTTTTTGAACTTGTTTAAAATGTGAAATAAAAATGCTTTTCAAAATCGGATTTTTATCCGTCACCATAATTGATATATTGGATATAGTTCTGGTTTCATACATTTTTTATAAAGTGTATGAATTTCTGCGCGGTAGTATGGCTGCCAGAATGGTGATGGGGTTGTTGCTAATAATTCTTCTTTCAATATTTGCTGAAATCTTTAATATGAGTGGGAGTTCCTGGATTTTCTCAAACTTAAAAACGGTTTGGGTCATTGCCTTTGTAATTATCTTTCAACCGGAGTTTAGACGACTGTTGCTTTATTTGGGACAAACGCCCATAATTCGCAGGATTGTTAAGGTATCCCCTACCAAGTTTATTGATGAAGCGATTGGCGCTATTTCAGAATTGTCTAGAAAAAACTTTGGCGCCCTGATTGTATTGGTTAGAGACACCGGGCTTCGAAGTATAATTGAAACCGGTATTCCATTGCAAGCCCAGGTTAGCAAGTCTTTAATTCTCTCCATTTTTAATCCACGTTCTCCACTTCACGATGGGGCAATCGTGATTCAAAATGATGTTATTCTTTCCGCAAAATGTCAACTCCCCTTGACTGAAAATCCTAAATTAGATCCCACGCTGGGCATGCGTCACCGGGCAGCGTTGGGATTATCGGAACAATCCGATGCCATTGTGCTGGTGGTTAGTGAAGAGACCGGAATGATATCCATGTCAGAACATGGCGTGTTAACACGGGGACTCACAGAAGAAGGTCTGCGCAAACGACTGGTGGAAGCATTTTCCCCAGCCGAACAGCAAAAACGCAGTCTTGCCGATATTTTGAAATGGGGGCAAGAGGTTTAAGGGTCAATTCGATTTAAGCAGGATTTAGATATTATTAATATATATTAACGCGTTGTGCTATTAAAATAAAATCAAGTAATTCAGTTATAACATAAGACATGTCTTGTCCACATTGGGGGCATAGTGTGTGACGAGCGTTAGCCATTAAAAAGCAAGCTTTATTTTCAATTTATGATTAATTTATCCCTTTTTTTGATATAAATCATTTTGTTAGTTTTTATGGAATACTTATATTTAATTTCTTCGAACTTTACATTTAGTAAATTATATGAAATTTATGCGAAATTGGTGTGTTTTCTTTATAATAAATCTATTTGTCGTTTCTCTTTGGGCAAACTCTTCCCGTTTTTATCAAATTGAAAAACAGGATCAAAATGCCCTCATAATCCAATTCAAATTTCCCGAACCACAAATTTCTCTTGGTGAGCGGCAGGATCAGTTGGTCTATTTTAGTATTTCCGGTTTAAATATAAATTATGAGCCTGGTAAACCACTTTTACCGTATTTTTCATCCAATATTACCGTGCCACCTGGAAATGTAACTTATAAGATCATCTCCAGTGAGACAGAATATTATCAGGATAAAAAACCGGTGCTTTACTCCCCGCACCAAGCGAATCAGAATATTGAATCCGGAAATTATGAGCCCTATCTCTTCCCCAAATCGATTGTTTCCTTGTCCAAAGCAGGTATTTTCCGTGACTATAAAATAATGGGCATACAAATATTTCCCCTTCAATTGACTGCCGGAGGTGTAAAGTTTTACAAATCACTTCGTGTAAAAATCCAATTCGAATCCTCATCAATAAATTCCAATCAAAATCTTGCTGCGGGGGAAGAAAAAATTTTTCAAAACATTACTATTAATGGAAATCAATTTGCAGCGATCTCACCATCAAT
>CAZVKP010000174.1:0-6779 GCA_964627635.1 uncultured Calditrichaceae bacterium
GCTCTTCCGATCTTACGCTTGACGGAGAGATGAACGAATCTTTCTGGAATGATGCAGACTCGGTAGTTGTTGCCAAAGGGTCACATCTAAGCACTGGCGGATTTTACATGCAATGGGGTGATACCCTCAATGAATACACCGATCAGAGTAAAGCAACCATAAAATTTGCTCATAATGGTACGGATTTGTATATCGGTGTGCAGTCTAACGATTCCTCGGTATGTAAATGGTCTCCGGGATGGGAAGCAGATGGTCTGTTCCTGTGGATGACTTACAAAGACGTGATACCACTACCAAGTGAACGGTTGGAAGTAAAAGCCATGTATTTTGATGACACTGAAGGTAGTTCAATAGATTTTCAATTGAATACCAATGTACCAACTGGTGGGGCAGAAGGTGCCTCCTATGAACCCCCGGGAACTGTGACACACACAGAGACCAATGGTGTTGATGAAGGCTATTCACTGGAAGTAGTTGTGCACACAGACCTGTTTGGATACAGCGATGGAGATACCGTAAAGTTAAGCACTGTTATGTGGGACTTGGATTATTCTTCGGCGGATGCATATGATGCGGATGTCTCCGATTATGCGCCTAACTGGTGGGGAACCCAATGGGCTGATGCGAATTTTGAAAAATATTATCTGTACAGAGATGTCATATTATCTGATAAGTCCAGCATTGGCACTCCCTCTGTATATGTTGAATCCACTTCAATTGATTTCGGACAAGTTGATATTAGTGCTGCTGCTGACACCACAATTACCATCGAAAATCAGGGAGATGGTACCTTAAATGTTACTGATGTGACATCGGATAATGCCGCATTTACGGTGGATAAGACCGAATTTAACATTGCCCCGGGAAGCAGTGCTGATTTAAACATCACATTCACACCAACAGAAGTAAAAAGTTATTCCGGGACGGTAACAATTGTCAATAATGATCAGGATGTCAATATTTCCCTTGCTGGTGAAGGCGTGGAAGGAACGGTAGCTGAAAAACCTGGACATGTTGATCCCGCTTTTTTACAGATTCAATCTGCAGAAAATCCGATAACGGTCGATGGTGAATTAAATGAAACCGATTGGCAGCGCAGATTCGATCATCTGGTATTCCGCTCCAATTTTGAACCAAGTGATGTGGAATATGGTGTGACCGGGGAAGTGGAAGTTCAGGGTCCATACACCGATACCACAACGACCATTGTAAAAATGCTCCATTATGGAATGGATCTCTATATCGCTTTACAGTCCAACGACCAGTCCGTATGCCGCTTCGATGGAAGCTGGGAAGGCGATGGGTTATTCATGAAGATCAATGATGCCTCAGGTACTACTGTAGAATATAAGCTGTACTTCAATCTGACTGGTGATGATCCGGATATTAATTTAGAACAACCGGGACTATATCCCAACTCGGCTGAGGGAGCAGCATGGAAACATTCGGCGACGGTTGTTAATGATACCATGGCGGCAGATTCCGGTTACACGGCAGAGCTGGTCATTCATCTGGATGATCTGGGATATACTGATCCGTATGCGAGTGTCCCGGTTTTGATGAATATTTTCGATCCCGATGGTTATACCGGAGCAGATGGTGAAGGCTGGGAAGTTGGTTCCTATCACAAGATGTGGTGGGGAAGTGAATGGGGACCTGATATGCGAGTCCTGAGACTGGCAGATCCTCCTCGTAAAATTGCAATTAATACTACTGAGACTTTTACACTGGACGGAGAGCTGAATGAATCTTTCTGGCAGGATGCAGACTCGGTTGTAGTGGCAAAAGGCTCACATCTAAGTACCGGTGGTTTTTATATGCAATGGGGAAATAAACTGAATCAATATACCGATCAGAGTGAAGCAACCATCAAATTTGCGCATAATGGTACTGATCTTTATCTTGGTGTTCAGTCCAACGATTCCTCAGTTTGTAAATGGTCACCCGGCTGGGAAGCCGATGGTTTATTCTTGTGGATGACGTTTAAAGATGTCATTCCTGCCCCAAGCGACCGCTTAGAGATTAAAGCCATGTATTTTGATGATACTGATGAAGGTAGTTCGATTAATTTCCAATTAAATGACAATGTGCCAACTGGCGGGGCGGAAGGTGCTTCTTATGAACCTGCAGGGACTGTAACACACACAGAGACCAATGGTGCCGATGAAGGATATTCATTAGAAGTCGTGGTACATACGGATCTGTTTGGTTACAGCGATGGCGATACAGTGAAATTAAGCACAGTGATATGGGATATGGATTATTCTTCTGCGGATGCTTATGATGCAGATGTGTCAGATTATGCACCCCACTGGTGGGGAACCCAATGGGTTGATGCGAATTTTGAAAAATATTATATGTATCGGGAAGTTGTATTGTCTGACCAAACAACCGATATTGGTAGCGATATTGCGCAGAACGGATTAATCAATCGATTCCAGCTAGATCAGAATTATCCCAATCCCTTTAATCCTACCACTACCATTAAATATAGTTTAGCTGAAACGACGCCTGTAAAAATCGAAATTTATAATATTCTGGGTAGTAAAGTTTCCACCCTAATTGATGAGCAACAGAAGGCAGGTGCGCATGAACTCATTTGGAATGGGAAGGACGAATTGGGAAATGCGGTTTCCAGCGGAATTTATTTCTATAAAATGATTACTCCCAAATTTACTCAAACCCGTAAAATGATGTTGCTCAAATAAGGAAAATTTTCCTAATAGTAAGTAATATTATGCCTTAAATTTTGGAGAGGGTGTTAAATGTTTTTCACCCTCTCCGAATTATTGTTTAAAAAAATTATCCTTCGTGGTAGATGAAAAAGCTAAATATTAATATTTTTATCATTCTGATTCTTTTTATAGGTACGATTATTCCCCAATGGCTACACGCCGGACAAACCGGGAAAATTATTGGTCATGTAATTGATGAGTCTACTGGTGAACCACTACCCGGTGCAAATATTGTAATTGAGGGAACAACTCTTGGGGCAGCAACCGATATGGATGGTGATTACATAATTTTAAATGTTCCTCCGGGTAAGTATACACTGGAATGCTCGATGTTGAGTTTTCAAAATGTTCGAAAAACAAATGTGATAATTTCTGTGGATCAGACAACCCGGGTCGATTTTAATTTACAGCCTGCTGCGCTGGATATTGGGGAAACGATTACAGTAGAAGCCGACCGGCCTATCATTCAAAAGGATTTAACTTCAACGGAATCATCAATCTCTGCGGATGAAATTTTAAGTATGCCTGTGGAAAATGTGGGGGATTTGCTGGAATTGCAAGCCGGTGTGGTTAAAGACAGCCGGGGTGAATTCCACATTCGGGGCGGACGCTCCAGCGAAATTGCTTTTTTAATTGACGGAATCTCAGTGACTGATCCATTTTCAGGAAAAGCGGCTGTAAATGTCGATCAAAGCGCTATTCAGGAATTGAAGGTTATCAGTGGTACATTTAATGCGGAATATGGTCAGGTAATGTCCGGAATAGTTGAAGTGGTCACTAAAGACCCGGAAAACAAATTCCAATTTGGGGGAAAAGTTTACAGCGGAGATTATATTAGTTCTGATACCGATCTGTTCTACAATATAGATGACCGGAATCCTACCGATGTTTACAATTATCAGGTTCATGTTACAGGTCCGATTGCTCTATTTAAGGACAAATTAAGTTATTACGCATCGTTTCGCAGATTTTATAATGATGGTTGGATCTACGGTCAGCGTCGATTTAATCCGGGAGATTCTGCCAATTTCGATCCTAAGGCGGTTTTTATAGAACAAACCGGGGATAATGAACCGGTATCTATGAATTTTGATTCCGAATATTATGGTAATTTGAAATTTGTTCTAAAAATTACGCCCACCTTAAAACTTAATTATAATATTTTAGGAAATAAGTTTGATAGTCGGTTTTATAATCATCTCTATCGATTAAATCCTGAAGGTGATGTCACCGACCATGAATATGGAATTACCAATGTTTTAAGTTTAAATCACACCCTTTCTTCCAAAACATTTTACACGGTAAAGCTCTCTCATTATTATCATGATTTTAAATCCTATCTTTATGAAGATCCCAATGATCCGCGTTATGTGAATCCGGAACTATTGCGGACCAGGGAAGACGCCTACAGCTTTCTCACCGGCGGAACCAATATGATTCACAGTTATCGTAACACCACAGTTGATATCGGCAAGTTTGATATTACTTCTCAGGTTAATAAAAATCACCAAATAAAAACCGGCATTGAATTCAAAAACAACAGAATAGAAGAAAATAACTTTGAAGCAAATTATGAAGGCGTGCCCGGTGGCGGTGTGTTTAGCACTATTGCCTTTTTTAACAAAGGTGAACACAGCCATGATGCGCTGGAAGCGGCAGCATATATTCAGGACAAAATCGAACTTGAAAATATGACCCTCAATGTTGGCTTCCGGTATGATTATTTCGATTCTCAGGGAAAAGTGCCCACAGATCTAAGAGATCCCGATAGTTCCATTACTGATGCTAAAGTGCAGCACCAATGGAGTCCCCGGATTGGAATCGCTTTTCCAATATCTGCCGGAGGAGTGATCCACACTTCATATGGTCATTTCTTCCAAATACCGCCGTATGAGTTTCTCTATAAAAACCCCCGATTCAAGGTTGCTCCCGGAGGTTTAAATACTTTGATGGGAAACGCCAATCTGGAACCACAATCTACCATCATCTACGAAGTTGGATTTCAGCAGGAATTTTTAGGGCAAATCGGAATAGATGTAACCGGATATTATAAAGATGCACGCAACCTCCTGGGAACACAAATTTATGAAACTTATGTTTTGGGAGATCGCTATGCGCGATATGTGAATCGGGATTATGGAAATATCCGGGGTATCACGTTGTCGGTAAATAAACGCCCTACGGCTGCGGACCATATTACGGTTTCTTTCGACTACACCTATCAGGTTGCCGAAGGAAATGCTTCAGACCCGAATCATGAATTTTATAATAAGCAGTCCGATCCGCCTAAAAAGAGCAATATTCAGGTGATTCCGCTGGATTGGGATCAAAGACATACTGTCAATCTTTCGGTGTCATACCACAATCCTGAAATTATCTCTGCCGGAATTATCGGGCAATTTCAAAGTGGATTACCTTATACCCCTGCAAAACAAAGTCTGGAAACGACCTTTGAAAATAGTGGACGTAAACCGTTTAATTATTCGGTGGATTTACGAGTTTCCAGGCAAATAGAACTGTGGAAAGCGAAGTTTAATGTATTTATGAAGGTATATAATTTGTTTGACCGGCGTAATGAGTTGGATGTTTACTCAGATACCGGACGTGCCGGGTATTCCCTGGTTAGCCATTTTACCGGTAACCGAAATGCAAATGTGAATACCTTGGAGGAATGGTTAGAGCGACCGGATTTTTATTCCGAACCTCGCAAGGTTCTAATTGGTTTAGACTTTGAATTGTAACAAAACTGATACATTTTTTGGAAGATAAGTATTGTCATTGTAAAGCAGTGTCGTAATAAGCGGGTAGTAAATAATAAAATCTTATAAGGATTGAATGAATGAAATGTTTTAAATCCTTTTACCTTATCTTACTTTTTGCGGCATTTAATCAGGTAATTGCCCAAATTGAAATTCCGGAAAGTATGCGGGGAGACCGCCAATACCGTAAGGAGGGGATTCACAACGGAAATTTGGTTGAAACACTTTTTTATAACTTTGGTGAAGTTGCCTGGTGGGGGAGACAACCCTCCGGGGTATGGCCCAAAGGAACCAACCATTCTTACATGGATGGGATTACCCCGGTTGTAGTCACTCAAGTAGTGAATGAAAAAGGCGATACGCTGTACATGTGTGAAGCCGGTTATCGGGAAAGGATGGACATTTCTCCGAAGGGAGTGGAGCGTGGTTGGCAGCCAAGACCCGGATATGCGAATCCCAATCAGGATAAAATTGCCATGAGCGATAATCCGAACTCCTGGCCGAATAGTTGGGCAGACAAAGATGCGAGTTGGAATGGATTCTGGAACGGCTATTTTGGTAAACGGACGAATGCAGATCAGGAAAGTTATTTTGTGATGGATGATGATGCTGACGATGGACACGACTTTTATCCGGACTCAACCGATCATTCACGCCGGGGATTAGGATTAAGCGTTGGGGTACGGGGCTTTCAGTGGTCAAATGTCCAGGCAGAGGATTTGATTTTTTGGCATTACGATATCACCAATGAAAGTACAACTATTTATCAGAAAATGATATTTGGCATGTATGTGGATGTCGGTGTGGGCGGTCAATTTGATTCAAATGATGATAATGCATCTTTTGACATTGAGAATGACATCACCTATTCCTGGGACACCAATGGTCTTGGGCAAGGTGGCTGGGGACCGACTGGTTGGTGCGGTTATGCATTTCTGGAGAGTCCCGGAAATCCGTATGACGGCATCGATAATGACGGCGATAATACCGGCAGCGCGCCTTATTTTGACGAGAGCGATTTCCTGCCGCGGAAAGTGCGCGCCGGCGATAAATTAATTTTAATCGATGAAAATACATATCAGCGTTCGGAATACATCATGCCCGGCGAAACTGTTACTATAAAATCACTCGGTTCAGAATTCAGATTGGTTCCTGATTCCACTGTGCTCGAAGAAGGAAATATGATTCTGAAAAACGGACTGACGCTGAATCCCAATGCGTATGACGGACTGGATAATGATCTCGACGGATTAATCGATGAAAACTATCAATTGCATTTCCGGCA